>JAGHBR010000143.1 GCA_021160885.1 Caldisericaceae bacterium | reverse complement strand
GCCCAGACTGTCTTTGGCCGGCACGGCGTGCAAGCCTGTTAAATCGTAATGTAGCGTAAAATGCCCGGATGGACTGACCATCTGGCACTGGCGTTCAGGCATGGGCATAAACGTTTGTGCCATGGCTTTTAAATCAGCCGGCAGCTCGTTGAAATGAGAATGCAGCAATAATTGTTGGCGGAAAGCGCATTTGTTGCTTATGGCCACTGACTGTCCCTCAACCCGTGAGCGGATGTAATGTTCCAGATCAGTCAGCACATCAGCCTGCAGAACGGTCAAGCTAAAAAGACAAAGCAGAAAAATCCTTGACAAAAATCTCATTTATTCTTTTTCCTGAACACAATTTTAAGTGGAACCCCTTTAAAACCAAATTGTTCGCGTAACTTGTTCTCAAGAAAGCGTTTGTAACTATCCATGATTAAATCGGGATGATTGGAAAAGAAAACGATCAGCGGCGGATTGGCCCTGGCCTGAGTCACGTAGTTGATCTTAATTTCCTTACCGCGCACGGCCGGCGGCAAATTGGCCTGTACCAGAGGCAAGAAAAAGTCGTTTAATTCCGAAGTTGGAATACGTTTGGCACGTTCCTGGTAAACCTCGGTAGCCAGGTCAAGCGTTTTGTAGAGGCGCTGTTTTTCCAGTACAGAAACGTAAATTTGCGGAATGTAGCGCAGGTAACCCAACTTGTTGCTGATCTCTTCGGTGTAATGTTCAATGGTCTTGTGGTCTTTGGGGATTAAATCCCACTTGTTAAGCACCAGAACAATCCCTTTTTGCTGTCTGGCGGCTTCATTTAACACGGTGATGTCGTGATGAGTCAGGCCCTCGGAGACATCCACCATGTAAAGAATCACATCGGCCCTTTGCATGCTTTTGTAGGTACGCACATTGCTGTAAAAGAGGACATTTTCTTTAATGCGTTTGCGCTTTTTTAAACCGGCTGTGTCAATAATCAAATACTTTCTTTTCTGATAATTAAGAACGGAATCAATAGGATCGCGCGTGGTACCCGGAATATCGGTTACAATGGCCCGCGGTTGATTGAGCAGGGTATTGACAAAAGAAGATTTGCCCACGTTCTCACGCCCGATGATGGCCAGTTTAATATAGTCTTCTTCTTCATATTTGGCTGGTACGGCTTTAATATGTTCAATGATCAGGTCAAGCAGGTCACCGCTGCGCTTGCCGGTAATGGCCGAAACCGGAATCGGCTCACCCAGACCCAAATTGTAAAATTGGCCCAGTTCGTACTCCCATTCCACCGAATCCACCTTGTTCACGACAAGTAAGGTCTTTTTATTGCTCTGTAAAAGAATATTGGCCAGATCCAGATCAATATCGGTCACGCCTGTTTTGGCGTCAACCACAAACAGAATCAGGTCTGCTTCGTCCACGGCGATTTCAACCTGTTCGCGCACGGCCAGGTCGATGTGCTGATGCGTTTTGGGCAAATAACCACCGGTATCGATAATGCCGATTTCCTGGCCGTTCCACTCCAGAGTATCGTAATTGCGGTCTCGCGTTACACCCGGCCGGTCGTCCACAATGGCTTTGCGCCGGCCAATTAAACGATTAAATAAGGTCGATTTTCCAACATTGGGTCTTCCCACAATAGCTACTAAAGGTGTTGCCATCTAAGCTCCTTTTACCACTGTTTCGTGTGCAAAGTAGTCAATAACATCGATGATTTCTTCAATGTCTTCCTGGTAAACATGACATTTAACGCCTACTTTTTGTTCCAGATCTTCTACCGTCCAGTCGTCTAAAAACAGTCTGTCTTCGTTTAGAACGCGGGGCGGTAAAAAGATGGCGTCGCCCAAAGGGCGATCTTTAACCTGCTGGTAAATATCTTCAGCAACCAGCAAGCCGGAAACTTCAATCGTTGGTCCATAGAATCGATTAACCACAGGAATAAGCTGAATCTGCAGATTTTCGATCTGATTCAAAGGCTTTACAATGTGCTCAAATAAATTCTGGTAGGCCAGCTTTCCCGTCACCCAGCTTAATTTCAACGGTTGATTCAATTTTTTCGGAAAGTGCTTTTGAATGACTTTAAAACGGTCCATCATGTTTCTGAATTCTCCCACACCGTTCTCGATTTGGTAAAATTCGTCGTAATAATCGGCTTCCGGAATGGGGCGTCCGGATTTAATGAAGAATTCATCGGACAGATAAACAAAATTTACGCCTAACTCCCGGCGCAGTTGTTGACGAATCTGATCCACATGTTCGATTTCCTGCTGCAATTCCTGTTGTGTGTGAATGCGTAAAGGCACCAGATGGTTGCGATGGCGTGTTAAACCCACCGGCACCACGGCTACCGATTTAACGCCCGGGTAATAAGCTTTTAAATCTTGCACCGTACGGTCAAAAACTGGGCCATCGTTTACTTCCGGAACCAGTACAATCTGGGCGTGCAGTTCAATGCCGTTTCGCGTCAGGTAATCGATTTTTTCCAGCAGATGGTCTTCGCGTTTGATGCCCAGCAAAAATTTACGTACTTCCGGTTCTGTGGCGTGTACCGAAATGTACAACGGACTGAGTCGTTGTTCGATAATACGCTCCAGATCTTTTTGCTTTAAGGTGGTCATGGTCACGTAATGACCGTACAAAAAGGAGTAACGGTAGTCTTCGTCTTTAAAATAAAGAGCCTTGCGCATGCCCTTAGGATTCTGGTAAACAAAACAGAAGATGCAATTGTTACCGCAGGACATCAGCTTCATGTCTTCCAATTCCAGGCCCAGGTCTTCATCGGCGTCCTTTTCGATTTCGAAAACGATAGTTTCATTTGCTTTCTGAATCAGCACTTCCAACTGTTCTTCGGCCTGGTAAAAGCGATAGTCCAGTCGGTCGTTGATTTCATGCCCGTTAATGGTAACGATCTGGTCGCCTTTTTCAATGCCAAGCTCTTCGGCGATGCTGCCTGGCACAATATCTATGATTTTAACCAATATTTCTCCCTGTTAATTTTTGAATTCAATGAATTTACAGACTCAGGCTCGCAAAAGCAACAAAGAAGTGTGGGGATCAATGTGGCGATTGATTAGCATCAATACTTGACTGAACCAGCAACCAATCCGGAGATGATTTGTTTTTCAAAAATGAAGACAAGAATAATCAGGGGGAGCGTTACCACAATACTGGCAGCCGCAATGTCGCCCCAGGGAATTTCGTAAATACCGGGAAACAGAGCGATGCCCACCGGAATGGTCTGTGCTTTGGGCGTGGCCGTAAAGGTCAGCGCAAAAACAAACTCATTCCAGGCAAAGATGAAGACCAGAATGCTAGTGGTGAAAATAGCCGGTCGGGAAAGCGGCAAAACGATTTTACGGTAAAGCTGCAAGGAACTGCAACCATCAATGCGGGCTGATTCCAGTATTTCGAACGGCACCTGGCGGAAAAAATTGTGCAGCGTCCAGACCATAAAGGGCAGAGCAAAGGAACTGTATGGCAAAATCAGCGCCAAGTAAGTGTCGCGTAAATGCACGGCCTTAATCATCAAAAACAGCGGACTGACAATGGCGATGGGCGGAAACATGGAAATGGCCAGAATGGAGCTCAGAAAAAGAGCCTTCTTTTTAAAATTGAAATAAGCGGTGGCAAACGAAGCCAGCGAACCGGCAGCAAAAGCTAACAAACTGGTCAGGCTGGCCACAACAAAGCTATTTAAAATAAAACGTTGAAAGTCAGCATTCTGCAGCACCACCTGGTAATGACTCCAATCAATTTTGGAAGGCAAGAGCGGCGGCAACTGGGCTAACTGAGCGGTTGGTTTCAGGGAAGTAATGATTTGCCACAAATAGGGGCCGCTCAACCAGCAGACGCTGAGCAGCGTCAAAAAAATCAACAAAAGATCCGAGGTTCGTTTTTTTAAGCGAAACTTGTTCAATTTAACATGGGTCCCTTTAAACGTTTATCGCCGCTGCGACGTGTAAATTGTTTTTGATCTAGATATTCAAGCAAGGGAATCAGCAGCTTGCGCGTTAAACCGGTAAAATTCTTTAAACTGGCAATATCTAAGGCACTTTTCTCTTTAAATTCCTCTTTCAAAAAATCAAGCAGCTTTTGCAGGGTCTGGTCGTGCAGATAAAATATTCCGGCAATGGAATGCAATTTGCCCTGCTTAACCAGATTTGTGAGTAAGGCCTTTACCTCTTTAGAAGGCAGTTGCAGTTTTTCTGCAATTTGGTCGCTCTTCAAAGCCTGAAATTTGCTCTCCAGCAGCAGCTGCAGAATGGCCTCGCTCTGTTTTTGTCGTTGCTCCAGATTGGCAATTTCCGGCGTAAAGTAGCGATCATCGACCTGAATCAACAGTCGGCGGTTAACCATGCGTCGCAACAGGCGGTCAAAAAACAGTTCGTCTTCGCATTTGGGGTGTAACAGATTCAGCAGCGCCTTTTTGTTCAGGCCATCTTTTAGCTGGCCTTTTTCCCGGGCCTCTTTCAGCGCAGCCAGCAATTGAGCCTGGGCCTTTTCCAGCGCTGGCGCAAAAAGGTACACCGGGCCGTTGGGTTGCTCAACGACCAATAATGTTTTGTCTTTCAACAGGGGCTTAAGGGCTTTGCTCAAGGTAGATTCTGTCTCGAAAAATTGCTGGGTTAAGGTCTTTAAATCAACGCTAGTAAAACCGTTAAAATCAAGAAAGATTTTAATTTGTTCAGTCAAATTATTAGAACTCAAGCGCTCGAAAACATCCTGCCAGTTGTCGCGTAGTTGACTGAGGTGTGGCGGATTCAAAAACAGCACGCGTCCCCCGGCAAGGGTGTAAAAGGGCGAAATGGTGCGAATCAGTACCGCGTCGCCTGGCGCGCAAACGCCGGACTCTTCCAGACGAATGCGGGCGTGGTAGGTCTGGTTCGGGGATAAAGCGCTTTCTTCTTCGAACCAGTAGATGCGTCCCAATAGTTCCGCTGTGCCTAAATAAACGCGTACCTCCTGATGTTTTTTGATTTTAATCGGAATTTGTGAAGCGCTTTGCAGAACGGTTAGGAATTCAGTAACAGGTTCGAGAGTGTCTGGCCTGACCATGGTTTTGCCGCGTTCTGCTTCGTTTTTAGAGACATTGACCAGATTAATGGCTGCCCGCTGACCAATCTGCGCCTGCTGAACATCCTTTTGATGCACCTGCAAGCCGCGTACCTTCGTGCGCTTCTGGTCAGGTAAAATTTCCAGGGCTTCATCTACAGCAATAGAATCAGACAGGACCGTACCGGTAACCACAGTTCCGGCTCCGTGAATACTGAAACTGCGGTCCACATTCAGGCGGAAGGGCCGGGTGCTTTTTCGTTCGGCGCAATGTTCGATCTTCTCGGTTAATACCTGCCGTAACGCTTCCACTCCCTGACCGGTTGCTGCCGAAACCGGCAGTACCGGCACATGAACAAAGCCATTTTTTTTCAAGAATTCTTCTACCTCAAGCTGCATTAAGGCCAGCCATTCTTCATCCACCAGATCGATTTTGTTCAGGGCTACCAAGCCGTTTTGTACACCAAAGAATTTCAGAATTTCGAGATGTTCAATTGTTTGCGGCATAATGCCATCATCAGCGGCAATGACCAGTAAAAACAGATCAATAGTACTAACTCCGGCCACCATGGTTTTGACGAACCGTTCATGTCCGGGCACATCGATGATGGTAATGTTGTCTTTCCAGTAGGCAAAGCCAAGTTCAATGGTAATGCCGCGTTCTTTTTCTTCTTTCAAGCGGTCGGTGTCAATATCAGTCAGGGCTTTGATTAAAGCCGTTTTGCCATGATCAATATGTCCGGCCGTGCCGATGATGATATGTTGTTTCATATTTTAGCAACCTGTTAAAGATCAATTAAGGGCTTGAACATTGTAAATAATTAATCCACCAGTTCCGTGCCTTTGAAAAAATAATTGATTTCGTACATTGCTGAGTCCTTACTGTCTGAACCATGCACCACATTTCGTTCAATATTGAGGCCCATTTCCGCGCGGATGGTACCGGGTTCGGCCTGCTTGGGATCGGTGGCGCCCATCAGCTTACGCCAGCGATTGATCACATCCGGTGCCTGTAACACCATTACCACAATGGGACCCGAGGTCATGTAATCGATCAGGCTGTTAAAAAAAGGTTTTGAGCGGTGGACATAGTAAAAACCTTCTGCCTTGAAGCGATCGAGATGCAACATTTTCATGCCAACGATTTTAATGCCTTCGTTTTCAATGCGTTTGATGATTTCTCCGATCAAACCATTGCTTACGCCATCGGGTTTAATAATCGCTAAAGTACGTTCCATGATTTCTTCTCCGTCTATTATGGATTGGAAAAAGTTAGAAAAATAAGACAAAGCAATCAAGCGCTGCTGCGTTTTTTAGGTTTAGTTCTTTGACTGAATGCAGTTGGAAAGTTAATAGTAAAGAGTTAAGGGTGTAAGAGTATAAGAGTTAAAAGTGTAGCCCACTTTGGAGTGCAGCTCTAGAAACTCAGAACTCGTGACCCTTTTCCAATTGTTAAAGGGTAGGGAGTCACCCAGTACTGAGGCGTAGAAATTTACCTCAAAGCATGAAGCGGTTTTACTTTACTTTTGAAAGGGAAGGGTAGCATTCAGACCTTTTTAACTTTACCATTCTCAAAAAAAAATAAAAATGATTGACCGGTAATGGTCCATAGTCTGATTAAAAGATTGATTTCGATTTGACATTTATATTTAGTTAATTTACATTTAAAAAAAACTAACGTAATAGTATAAAAAATTTAAGGAAGGAAGTCGGGTGGCAAAGGATATGTAGCCCCTCTTCAGGAAAATGGAGCTATGCATCGTAAAAATCTACTTTCCCTCTTTTGGCTGCTCATGCCATATCTCTTGTGGGCTCAGGTTACAGGTAAAATAAGTGGTCGTGTAGTCGATGCCAATTCTGGTCAACCTTTACCCTGTGTAAATGTTCAAATTGTTGGCACTTCCCGTGGCGCTTCTACCGATATGAATGGTGAATTCTATATCCTGAACCTTCAACCTGGCGCTTATGTTTTGGAATTCAGCATGGTCGGTTACCAGACTGTCCGTCTGTAAGATGTCAAAGTCTCGGTCAACAGAACCGCTTTTGTTGATGTTTCAATGAAAGAAACTGTTTTGGAGACAGATGAAATCGTTGTAACTGCCAGCCGCATGGCGCAGAAAAAAGATCAGACCAGTTCCATTCGAAATGTTTCCTCTGAACAAATTGAAGTTTTACCGGTGGAAAGCGTGCAGGGCGTGCTGCAAATGCAGGCCGGCGTGGTGGCCGGACATTTTCGTGGGGGGCGGGCCAACGAAGTGGCTTACATGATCGATGGCCTGCAGGTGACCGAGGCCTTCCGCGGAGAAAGTCGCTTGATCGATGTGGAACCGGAAGCCATTCAGGATCTGGAAGTGATTACGGGTACGTTTAATGCCGAATACGGCCGGGCAATGAGTGGTGTGGTTAATGCGGTCACCAAAGAAGGCGGTAAACATTTTGAAGGAATGGCACTGGTTCAACTGGGCAATTACCTGACCGGACACAAAGATGTTTTCATCGGAATGAAAGATAGTGAGCTCAATCGACTGCAGGATTACCGTTTGCAGTTAAGCGGGCCGATTATCGGAGAGCGCGTAACATTTTTTACCAACTTTCGCCATCGCTACGACAAAAGTTACTTAAACGGGATTCACCGTTTTAATGTGGATGATTCCAGCAATTTCCAGGATCCAAATCCGCAAAACTGGTACTCTGAACATACTGGTGACAATGATTTCGTGCCGCTTAATGATAGCAAATCAATCAATTTTTTATCAAAAATAACTGCCCGGCTTACACCGCACATCAAGCTCACGTTTTCCTATATTTACAATAAAAATGACTGGCAAGAGTACAACCATTTTTACAAATACAACCCGTATGGTCTGGCCAGTTACCATAAAACATCCTCCCTTTATACTGTTGGGTTGAACCATTTAATAGGGCAGTCTGCTTTTTATGAATTAAAATTTTCTTACCTTGATTCCTACTTTGGTCATTATGTTTTTGAAAACCCATTGGATACTCGCTACGTCAACGAGAAATACGATTTGTACGGCCGAACCAGAGGTTTTTCTACCGGTAGTCAGCAAAAGATGCACGAGCGTCGCTGGTTGCGCGATTTTAATGCTAAATTTGATCTGACTTACCAGTTAACTAAGCATCACAGTTTGAAGACCGGCCTCCTTTATACTGGGCATAATCTTGACAACCGCTATTCTGAAATTCGCAATAAATATTATGGTACTGCTTTGCAATACGTGCTTTATGAGCCGGTCATTTACCCGGATTCTTCGATTTACTCTGATATTTACAAAATGAAACCGGTGGAATTTTCGGCCTACATTCAGGACAAAATTGAATTTGAGGAACTGGTCATCAATTTTGGTGTGCGTTACGATTATTTTGATCCAGCCGCCTATTACCCATCGCAGCGGCGCAATCCGGCTAACCAGCTCGATTTCCCCAATAACCCGGAAAAAATGAGCCGCTTAATCAAGGCCAAACCCAAGGTTCAAATCAGTCCGCGTCTTGGCCTGGCTTATCAGCTGAGCGATGTGGCTTTGTTACACTTCAGTTACGGGCATTTCTTTCAAATGCCGCCGCTGTACGCACTTTACGAAAATCATGCCTTTCGAGTGGCTCCAAAAGATTACCAGACCACCATGGGGAATTCACAAATCAAAGCGCAAAAAACGGTGCAGTACGAAGTCGGTTTGTGGCAGGAAATCGTCAAAGGAATGGGACTGGAAGTGGCCCTTTACTATCGGGATATTTACAGTTTGTTAAGCACCAAAATTATTAGCACGTACAATCAAATCCAGTACGGGCTTTACACCAACAAAGATTACGGCAATTCCAAGGGGCTTGAGGTCAAATTGGATTACACGAACGGGCCAGTGGCCGCTTATTTAAATTACACATTACAATACACGCGGGGTAATGCCGACAATCCACGCTTCAATTTTGACCGCGCCGGAAACAGCCGCGATCCCATTCCAACCTTGATCCCCATGAGCTGGGACCAGCGGCATACCTTTAATGCAACGGTCAGCTACCAACCAGCTAACTATGGAGTGACGCTAACCGGTTATTTTAACTCTGGTTTGCCGTACACCTGGGTGCCGCAACCAACCGAACCGCTGGCACGTTTAAATCTTTACCCCAACTTTGCCACACGGCCCAGTAAAATTAAGCTGGACATGAATGCTTTCTATTTATTGAAGTTAGCCGATCGTTACAAGCTAAAGTTTACACTGAACGTTTACAACCTATTGGATCGTTTGAATGAAAATATTGTGAATCCCGAAACCGGCCGCGCTTGCACAGCGATTATTCGGCCGGAAGAACGCGCTGCCCACCGCAGCAATTTTAATGAAGTGGAAGATCGTTACCGGAATCCAGGCATGTACGATCCTCCACGATTGGTTAAGTTTGGCATAGGAATCATATTTTAAGATAAAGGGTCATCATGGTAAAAAGATGGCTGATTTTTCAGGTACTATTTTTAGCGCTGTTTAGCGCGCAGCTATTTGCACAGGGACGGCCGTACGATGGCCCCGAAGACCCGGCTGGCGACATCGCTGCCGAACGCGATGCCTACATGAACGGTAACCGCGTTTTTCTCTATTTTCGCAATACGACGGAACTGTCCGATTGGCCCAGAGCCGATGTTTCGCGCTGGCCCAATACCTACGACGGCCAAAAAATGCTTGACGGCGTGGCCTTGATGATTGACGCCAAGGTCTATCTGGAGAATGATTCCATTCCGGTAACCGATTTAAATGAAATTGCGCAGCGGGCCGATGAACTGCAAAATCTTTACTTTCTGCAAACCAGTTACCGCGAGGGAGGCGATTTTGATCCGACTGGCACGGTGGAATGGAAAATGTACCCGGTATTTGGCTATTTCAACATCAACAGCGAAACACCGGCCATGAGTAATCGCCCCGATTCTTGGCCGCCGGATGGCTGGCCGGCACGCGGCTTTGGCAAAAAGTGGCCCGGAGAGTGGAACGGCCGTTTTGGTCGCGGTGTGCAATACGCCGATCTGGAAACCTTTTTTACCGTAAATGACGCTCAGGATCAGGAGTATTTGGGCGAGGACGACGAACTTAAGTACTACCCGCGACGAACCTATGATGCCAATGGTAATATTGTGAAGGACATCCGCATTGGTGATTTTAGACCTACCGTTTCCATACAAAAAGGCGCGCCCTGGGGCGGTATTGGCATTCGTGTAGAGACGCGTGGCTTTCAGTGGAATAATCCACAGGCGCGTGACGCCATTTTTTGGGAGTACAACATTGCCAATATTTCGGAGTATGACCTGCCCGAAGTAGCATTTGGCTACTGGGTCGATAACCAAATTGGCAACGAAGGCGATGATGAGATCGGCTTTTTTGACACTAAACTTGATATGGCCTATTCCTGGGATATTGATGGCATCGGGCGCGGTGGGTTGCCCACCGGCATTATGGGATTTGCATATTTAGAGAGCCCAGGCCTGCCATTTAACGGCATTGACGATGACGAAGACGGACTGGTGGATGAAGCGCGGGACAATCCGGCAGTTAGCAAAATTGGGCCCACGGATGGCATTGCCGATCTGAATGCCTTTCTTGAAACTTACCAGATGAAACTTTCCGATTTAAAGGAACACTGGGACGCCGATGAGGATCAGGATTGGCAGGACGGCATCGACGCCAATGGCGATGGTGTTTATCAAATCGATGAATTTGCCGGTGATGATGTGGGCCTTGATGGCGTTGGCCCGACCGATTTGAATTACACCGGTCCGGATGAAGGGGAGTGTAATCACCGCCCGGATTTTGAAGAAGGCATTGGCTGCGAGCCTAATTTTAACGCTACGGATATTTCTGAATCTGACATGGTTGGTTTAACCGCTTTTCGTATGTTGCCCTCTGATGGGCGCGGGGAGTTTACCTGGCAGAACGATGAAGGCATGTGGAAACTGGTCGGTGGCAGACACATTGAAGTTTACAACGGGCTGATCACTAATTTAATCGAAACTTTTGCTTCCGGGCCTTTTCCGCTGTATAAAGGAAGAACCGAACGCATTTCCATGTCCATTTTACACGCCTTTGATCCTCTCAGCGGATTAAACTCCGAAGCGCATACGGCCCCGGCTCTGTTTCAGAAAAAACGCATTGTACAAATCATTTACGAAGCCGATTATCGTTTTGCCCAGCCGCCAAGCATGCCAACACTAAAGGCCGTGCCGGGCGACGGACAGGTAGTGCTGGTCTGGGATGATGTGGCAGACAAGCAGACCCGCGAACCATTGCTAAAAAACGAAAATGATTTTGAGGGATACAAAATTTACAAAGCCACGGATAAAAAATTCTCTGATGCAGAAGTCATCCTGGATGGCTACGGAAATCCGTTGCACAAACTGCCCATCTTTCAATGCGATTTAATCGATGGTATTAAAGGTTTTACAGATTTTGGTCTGATTAACGGCGTTGGGTACAATCTTGGTTACGACAATGGACTTACGCATCATTTCATCGATAAGGATGTAAAAAACGGAGTAACCTACTATTACGCCGTGGTTGCCTATGATCGTGGCATTCCTGACGTGGCCACAGGTATTGCGCCCTCTGAGAACAATGTAATTATCGACCTGGATGAAGCGGAGAATATTCGCTTTGTGAGTAAGAATGTGCAAGTCGTTACGCCACATCAGTTTGCCGCCGGTTACCGTAATCCGGAGTTACAGGTAACCAATCAAAATCCTACCTACGGCAGTAATGAGGTTATCCCGGAAATTATTGCCACCACCATGACCAAACCCGGACACACCTACAAGGTTAAATTTGGCGTACAGATTAATTCTGAAAGCAAGAGCGTTGATTATGGCATGGTGTACAAGAATACCTCGTTTTACGTTTACGACATGACGCTCAACGACAGCCTGGTCTATTACGAAGATCCAAATCATTTTGCCAATCAAAATTTTGACTGGGATCAGCTCAATAATCGCTATTACATTCACACCGGTGATTACCTGTACACGGATCTATTCGATGGCATTCGACTCAAGATTTTAATTCCGGTTACTATTGCAGAATTTGATGAAGAAAATTCAGGCTGGCTGGATGATAAAGAGATACCGATTCGCATTACGCAACCGCAAAATCCAGGACAACGATTTTTCCCCGACGATTATGACATCATTTTTACGGCTGATGATTCTGCCTATGTTGGCAGAGTAAAAATTGCCAACATGAAAGATGAGTTCAATCAAAAGATAAGCAAAAAAGACCTGCTGTTGCATCAGGCGTTAAATTTTCTGGTCATTAATCAAACGCGTCAGGATACCATGGAGATGGTGGTGCAGGACATGAATGGCAACGGCACGTTTGATATTCTTGAAGACCGGATACTGGTCGGCCCGATTGGCAATAAAGGCTTTTTCAAAGGTTTGTGGGGCGGGCTGGCTTTTGTAATGGATTTTAATGAACTTGAATCAGCAGATCAGCTGCCGCAACCAGGCGATGTGTATCGCGTAACGTTTAAACGCCCCTTCCTGCCAAGCGATTCGCTAACATTTACTATTAATGAAGGCGCTGAGCTGGATCCTCAGAAATTTGAGGATGATTTCAAAGAGATCAAAGTGGTACCAAATCCGTATATTGCCACCAATGCCATGGAACCGGCGCTGTCTAATCCTTACCTCAATCAACCAAGGCGGCTGATGTTTACGCACATTCCCGCGCAATGTAAAATTCAGATTTTTACCGTCAGCGGTGTATTGGTTAAAATGATTGATGTGGACAACGAACCGGCCAACGGCATTATTCACTGGAATCTGAGAAGCAGGGAAGGACTGGAAGTAGCCGCGGGCATGTACCTTTACCGGGTCAAGTCATTGAAAACGGGAAAAGAAAAAATCGGCAAATTTGCCATTATTAAATAAATCTCTTTAGGGGATTTGTCAATGTTTGTGAAACCTAAACATATTTTGATCATCATTGCCTTTTTAGCAAGTACTCAACTTTGGGCTCAAAAGCCGTATCGTGTGGGCACCACGGCTGCCAATTTTCTGGAAATTGGCTACGGCGCAGCCGGTAATGCCATGGGGGACGCCTACGTTACACTGGTGAATGATGTTTCTGGGCTTTACTGGAATCCGGCGGGACTGGCTGCTTTACAATACAACGAAGTACAGCTCTTTCACCAGCCATGGATTGCGGACATTTCAACCAACTTTTTAGGTGTTGGACTTAAATTACCGCGAGGTTACGGCATCCTTGGTCTGGGATTGATCAATGTTGCTTATGGCGACATCGAAGTCACTAATCTGGAAGCGCAGGAGGGCACCGGCGAATTGTACAATGCCAGTGAGTATGCCATGTCCTTAGCCTTTGCCCGCAATTTAACTGACTGGTTCTCTTTTGGCGCTTCAGGTAAATTTATTTATTCCAAGATCTGGTATCTTTCGGCCAAAGCCTTTGCCCTGGATCTGGGTGTTATTGTACGTACCAGGTTTTTTTCCATCACAGGCAAAAGGGAAGACGGGTTGAGAATCGGCATGAGTATTTCCAATTACGGTACGCGAATGAAATACTCCGGTATTAATCTGCTGACCGCCGTGGATATTTTACCTGAACAAAACGGTAATTACAAAGACGTACCGGCCGACTTCCATTTGCAGGAATGGGAGTTGCCTTTGATTTTTCGCCTTGGTGTTTCTTTAACAGCGTTAAAGTTTGAAAGCCAGAATTTGTTGATTGCGCTTGATGCTTTGCATGTCAATAACAATTCGGAAAGTGTCAACGCCGGTTTGCAGTATGAATTGCGTGTGCCGCAGACCGGAAGTCTTTTTTTGCGCGGCGGATACAAAGCACTGTTTATGGAAAAGTCGGAATATGGGCTCAGTTTGGGTGTGGGGTTGAAAATACGTTTTGTTAAAAACAAACCGTTGTTCATCGAGTACGCCTTCAGAGATGTGGGCGTACTGGGTAAAACACATTCTTACGGAGTGCGCGTCGTTTTTTGAGCCACTCATGAAGTCCTCCTCAGGATGGAATGGTAAAAAGAGGGGATAGGGAAGTCCTCTCTTTTTTTTAATGAACAACGAACGATTGGGGGGAAAAGTTTAAGGGTTCAGGGTTAAGGGTGTAAGAGTTGAAGAGTTAAGAGTTAAGAAGCTGCTGTGCTGTTGTGAGAGTCTTGGTTTCTTAATTAGCTCCATTTTGCCAGGCTGCAAAATCCCTTCCCTAAGTATTAGGGAAGGGTGGCCGAGGCCGCAAGGCCGAGGTCGGGATGGGTACTGAGCTCACTTTTTACCACAGAGCACACAAAGAAGTTACAGAGTGCACAAAGCCAACCAACAACCAGCTACCACCAGTTAAGAGTGTAAGAGTTGAAGAGTTAAGAGTTTAAGGGGATTTGTCCGCAAACCGCAGTTTTCCCCAAAATTGTTCATTAAAAATTATTCATTATTCGTTACTATTGAGCTCGCTGACGCTCGAAACCGCTCTGGAGAGCGGTGGTACGTCTTTCACGGTTAAGAGTGTAAGAGTTGAAGGGGATTTGCCTGCAACGTAGATTAACTTTTAAAGAATTATTCATTATTCGTTATTCACTATTCGTTAATTATGAGCTCGCTGTCGCTCGCACTCCTCTGGAGAGCGGGGTTACACCAGTTCCCAGTTCCTAATCTCTCCTTAACTCTTGCTGCATTTTTTATTTTTAATTTGTGCAATTTTTTACGATATTCCAGTTTATTATAATTAACTGAGGTCTAATTGCATTTAGTGGAGGAATAAGATGTCTAAGATTCTTGATCATGTCAAACCTGGTGTGTTAACCGGTGATGATGTACAAACCGTTTTTAAAATTGCCAAGGAAGAAGGCTTTGCATTACCTGCCGTTAATGTGGTGGGTACCAACTCGGTCAATGCTGTTCTGGAAGCGGCCAGAGAAGTAAACTCTCCGGTGATCATTCAGTTTTCCAATGGTGGAGCAAGTTTTTTTGCCGGAAAAGGTCTTTCTAATGAAAATCAACAGGCAGCCATTGCCGGAGCGGTTTCCGGCGCGCGGCACATTCATCAAATGGCAGAACTTTACGGTGTGCCGGTCATCGTTCATACCGATCATGCGGCTAAAAAACTTTTACCCTGGGTGAACGGCCTTTTAGAAGCCAACGAAGAACATTTTGCCCAAACCGGAAAGCCTTTGTTTAGTTCTCACATGCTTGATCTTTCGGAAGAACCGCTGGAAGAAAACGTGGCCCTTTCGGCGCAATATCTGGAACGCATGGCTAAAATGGGCATGACCCTGGAAATTGAGTTAGGCGTTACCGGCGGCGAAGAAGATGGCGTAGACAATGCCGGCATTGACAGCAAAAAACTTTACACGCAGCCGGAAGAGGTGGCCTACGCTTACGAAAAATTGATGGCAGTCAGTCCCAATTTTACTATTGCCGCGGCTTTTGGCAATGTGCATGGAGTATACAAACCTGGTAACGTTGTACTGCGGCCGATCATCCTGAAAAATTCCCAGGATTACATCAAAGAACAATTCAATACCGGCGATAAACCGGTAAGTTTTGTGTTCCATGGCGGTTCTGGTTCCAGCCTGGAAGATATTCGGGAAGCCATTTCTTACGGAGTGGTTAAGATGAACATCGACACCGACACACAGTGGGCGTTCTGGGATGGTGTGCGCCAGTATTACAAAAAGTACGAAGGTTATTTACAGGGACAAATCGGCAATCCGGAAGGCGAAGACAAGCCGAACAAAAAGTATTACGATCCTCGTAAATGGTTACGTGCCGCCGAAGAGTCAATGATCCAGAGGCTTAAAAAGGCCTTCGAAGATTTAAATTGTGTGAACAGAAATTAATCTGTTAAAATATGGGAGGAGCGGGTTGTTTGGTTTAGAAGCGAAGATTTCGGTCTGAGTTCAGCCGGCAAATCCGCCCCATTCCCTTTTTATTTTACTAACTTGCTTATCTTTCCACTATTTTAATAGAACCATTTTGCGCACAGCTTGAAAGTGCTGAGATTTTAAGTGCAGAAAGTAGATGACGCTGGCCAGTTGCAATTGGTTGGCGTCAATTTTCAGGTGATGTCGGCCGACAACCAGCTTGCCCATTCGCCAACGGTGAATAGCGCGCCCGCGCAGGTCAAATAGTGTCAAACCGATGATTTGTGACTGAGGCAGCCCTAATTCAAAGTAGGTAATCGGATTGAAAGGGTTGTGGAAATTTTGTGTCGAATAAAAATGACGGGGTAGGTTAGACTGACTACCGTTTGCCAGGGCAGTCATTGTTTTTTCATTAATCATGATGGAATCACTAACAGTAGCTGCCGAGTCATTGGAGACCTGAATCCACAACCAGCCATTTCCTTGAAAATACTTCTGAGCCGTTAATTTTAACCAGCCATTCTTCTGATTGAACTGAAGAATTAAGGAGTCAGAAAATGCCTGGAATGTAAAATTTAACAAAGAATCAGCTGTCTCAATATCAGCAAAGTAATACCAGATCAAATGATGGATTCACATAATCATGGTTTGAACCCACTTTAAATTCAATCCGCGTGCCAGGTTTAATGATTAGTGTATGATTCTCAGGAACAATGGCTTCACCATTGATCAGATAAGGGGAATGCGCAGCATCCCAGATGCCAGATATTTCGCTTTTGTCATCAATAATTTTCTGGGCTCTGGTTTGTAGAAAAAGGATGAAAATGAAGACATAAAACCAAAGTGTTCTAGTCATTTTAAAATTTCCTCTCCCAGATTAACAAAAAGAGTAAAACGAAAAATTCTGAACAGTGCAGCTTCTATTCTGTAATTTTTTTCAAAATAGGAAACGAATTCAGCTTGTTCTTAATATTAGCCGGATCTGCATTGCGCTAATACACATTTGCTTATTAAAATAATGAAAAAATTTCTTGAATAGAATTAATCAATATAAATCATCTTACGTGTCATCCCGCCATCAATTACAAAGTTGGCCCCAGTGATGAAAGCGTTCTCCGGATTGGCCAGGTAAAGGACCATGTTGGCAATGTCTTCGGGTTTGCCTACCCGGCCGGCTGGATGCTGCAAATGATCTTCTGGACTCAAAGGTGGCAAAAGTTCCTTTTCGCTGTTCAGCCATTCCCTGGTGTCAATCCAGCCCGGGCT
>JAGHBR010000202.1 GCA_021160885.1 Caldisericaceae bacterium | reverse complement strand
TTGCCCGTCTTTCGTTAATTTCCATCCAGAAAATCGGATACTATCAATTTTTTTAAAAAATTTTCAAAAAATAATTTAAAAAAGATAATTAGCCCACGACAAATACAATTGAGGAATATATTTAATAATTTAAAAAATGACATGGGAGGTCAATTATGAGCCTCATTAAGGATATTTTAGGTTTATCCGGCACAGACAGAACTAACAGTACGATTGGCTCAAAAAATAACAACAAACTAAAGTCCGCCAAATCGGACAAATCCAGCGTGGTAGTCAAAACAGATATTTCCCCAGAGGCCAAACATCTTTTGGAGTTAAAAAACGAAGCGAGTCAATATCTTGACAAGGTAAAAGACGCAGAAACTCTGTCGCCGGAGCAAATTGATCAAATTAAGGAACGTATTAGTTCTCAGTATTATTTTGATTCCCAGGTGATTGATCAGATTGTGGAGAAAATGCTTCGTACAGTGAAGATAAATCGAATTAAGTAAACTTTAATCATAAATTCGGGGAAATTAAATGGAAATTTCTGTGCAGAAAATGATCGAAGATAATATCCATCCTGATTTTGATCCCTTTTTTAATATTCTGGAAACCTTTCCTGAAAGTGCCTTAATTATTGACTTAGATACTATGTCTGTAATTTACGCCAATCAAAATTTTTTCAACTTAAGTGGTTTCCGGCAAGATGAGGTCATTAGCAAATCATTTTTGAATTTTATTATTGTACCAAACCTGTCAGATTTTTTAAAAGAAATTAATGAAATCGAATTGCAGAAAGAAGGATTAAATTTTGATCTGGTGCTAAAAGGTCAGCGAAACACTATTCTCCCCATCCAGCTGTTCTGTCAAAAAATCCCCGAGACAAAACAAAATTACGCTTTTTTTTACATTAAAAATTCGACCGAACTTCGCCGTTTAGAAGTTGAAAGAAACATGCTTTCCCATGCATTGCGCCAGGTAAATGAGGGTTTAGGATTATTTGATCTGGAAGGAACTATCATTTTTGTAAATGAATCTTTTTTAGACACATTCGGATATGAGCGCGGAGAAGTGATCGGGAAAAATATTGGTTCTTTCTTTTCACCATTTATCGGCTATGAATTCCAGTTGAATATTTTACCCGCTTCTTTAAAAGGCGGCTGGAATGGAGAATTAAAGGCGATTCGTAAAGATGGCAAAGAAATTACAGTATTTATGTCAACCTCCACTGTTAAAGATGATGATGGCCAGCCGGTTGTTGTGGTTGCTGTTTTGAATGATATTACTTTACATAAACAATTAGAAGCACAATTGCGCCAATCGCAAAAAATGGAAGCCATAGGCCAGTTGGCCGGAGGCGTAGCGCACGATTTTAATAATCTGCTTACGGTAATTGAAGGTTATATTGACCTGTTAAAAAGCAAATTAAACGGAAATACTTCGGTTGATAGTTACATTAAACAAATGAAAAAGGCTACTGAACGAGCTGTTTCACTGACACGTCAGTTGCTTACTTTTAGCAGAAGACAGGTGGTACAACCCAAAATTATTGATGTAAATAAAACGATTAAAGAATTGTCTAAAATGCTTAATCGCTTAATCGGAGAACACATAGAACTAATAACCAATCTTAATCATAATGTGTGGAAAATTAAAATTGACCCTAATCAATTTGAACAGGTTCTCCTGAACTTAATAGTTAATGCCCGCGACGCTATGCCAAAGGGCGGAGAGCTAATTATTGAAACAGAACAAATAAAATTAGACAAAAATTATCAACGTTTTCATCCTGATGTGAAACCTGGCGATTATGTGCTTATTAAGGTAACCGATACTGGCGTAGGGATGTCCGAAGAAGTGCAGCAAAGAATTTTCGAACCCTTTTTTACGACTAAAGGAAAAGGAAAAGGAACGGGTCTTGGCCTGGCTACTGTGTATGGAATTATTAAGCAGAATAATGGGCATATCGCAGTTCAAAGTGAATTGGAAAAAGGAACAACGTTCAGTGTTTACCTGCCTGCAATAAAAGCAAAATCCTATCAGGAAGAAAATCATGTTGCTAATACACATCTGCGTGGCAGCGGACAGCAAATTTTAGTTGTAGAAGATGAATATCTGGTTCGAGAGTTAATTTGCGACACCCTGCGAAATTTGGGCTATAAAGTGTTGGAAGCTGCCAATGGTGAACAGGCTTTAAAGGTTTTTGAACAGCATGCTGATGAAATTGATCTTGTGCTAACTGACTTGATAATGCCGGGCATTAATGGCAAAAAATTAGCAGATCGGTTACAAAGAGAAAAACCAGACGTCCGATTACTTTTTATGACTGGCTATGATGATAATGCCATCAGCAAACAAGGAATGGTAGCAGAAGATATTGATTACATTTCAAAACCTTTTTCCCCGGCAAAGCTGGCCAAAAAATTAGATGATGTGTTTGCTTCTTAATCCGAGTCTAAAATTTCCCGGACTTTCCTGGCCAATTGATGCCCGACAAATGGTTTTAGCAGGTAGTCGTTTTCATTCTCCAACTTGGGACTAAAGGCACTCATTAATAAAAATTTAATTGTGGGCTTTAGTTGTTTACTTAACATACGCAATTCAATTCCATCCATATCAGGCATAACCACATCCGAGATTATTAAATCGATTAAATCCTTGTATTTTGTTAAAATATCCAATGCCTGGTGACCGCTACCGGCAATCAGTACTTTGTAGCCAAAAGATTCTAATGTATCTTTGGCAGTTGTTAAGATATCAGCCTGATCATCTACGATTAGGATAGTTTCTGTTCCGCCTTTTACCATTTCAACGTGTTCTAATTCTTGCAAGTTACTCACTTCCAGTTGTCGAATTGGAACCGGAAAATAGAGTCGAAAAATGGTTCCTTCTCCTAATTCACTATCAAATTGAATAAAACCACCATGGTGACGAACCAGACCGTACACGGTTGCCAGTCCCAGCCCTGTACCCTGGCCGAGCTCTTTGGTAGTAAAGAAGGGTTCAAAAATGTGTTTTTTTGTTTCTTCACTCATACCAATTCCGGAATCTGCAACAATGAGCTGAACATATTTACCGGGGGGAATGTCCGATTCCGGATCGGTAATTTCGATATTTTTAGTTTGAATGGTCAATTCACCTCCATCCGGCATGGCATCACGTGCATTGATACACAAATTGGTTAAAATTTGATCCATTGCACTGGGATCGCCATGAATCAAATGCAAGTCATCATCGAGAGTAATAATCAGATGAATGTCTTCGCCCAGATACCGCTGTAAAAGTTTTTTATTGGAAAGTACGATTTTATTTAAATTGACATTTTGTTTGGTAATTTTTTGTTGACGACTGAACATCAGTAGTTTACGAACTAAATCCGCCGCGCTTTCTGCTTTATTAATGATCAGTTTAAGGTTGTCTTGAACAGGGCTTTCGGCAGGAATCTTTCTGAGAGCCAGTTCAGAAAGGCCAATAATGCCCGCTAATACATTGTTAAAATCATGAGCAATACCACCGGCTAATTGGCCAATGGCTTCTAGTTTTTCAACTCGTCTGATACGAACTTCTAATTGTTTTTTTTGGGAAATGTCCGATAAAATGCCTAAAACAAAAGGGCCATCCAGCATTTCTACATGGGTTAGCTGAATTTCAAATGGAAATTCAGAGCCGTCTTTGCGCATCCCGGTCAATTCGACAGGGCGTTCCAGAACAATGTCTTCTGAGTGCCGGAATCTATTTTGATTCAGAATGTGATCTTTGCCTCGTAAATTAAATGGTAAAAGCATTTCCACGGGTTGTAACAATAGTTCATCGCGTGTGTAACCAAAAAGCTGTTCCAATTTTGAATTAACTAAATTGATCCTTCCATGAATATCGATTAATACAATAGCCTGCAAAATGGATTCTAATAAAATTCTGAAACGATTTTCGCTCTTCTGCAAATCAAGCTCATATTTTTTACGTTCCGAAATGTCGCGCAGCAAACATAAAATTTGATTCTGGGTGCTTTTACTTAATCGTGCTTCATAACTACGCAGATTTCCTTTAACCTGCCATTGAAATTCAAAAGTTTGCATTTCGTTGGTACGATTTGCCAGATGCAGCATATTGTAAAATCTTTTGGCAATTGGCTGCGAGAGCAAATCAAATATTGTTTTGCCTTTAATTTCTTCAGTTGGTAAGGCAAAAAAATCACCATTCTTAACATCCAGAACGGTTCCGTCTAATTTTAATAATAATAATTGGTCTGGTAAAGCATCAAATATGGCTCTTAATTTTTTCTCATTTGCCCTAAGCAACTTTTCAGCCTTTTTTAATTGCGAAATATCATTAAGAATAATAATAACTTCTTTAACACCTTTTCCCTTAAAAAAAGGAAAAGCATCTAAAACGATCCATCTTTTTTTATTGTCCGGAAGCTTTATTTTTAAGATATTGCCTGTGCTGGCTACACCTGTATTGAGGACTTGCATGAAGGGCAATGATTCTAAAGCTACACGTTTACCAGAGGTATCATAAAATTTAATCGAATTAAAATCTTTTATTTTAAAAGTGGTTTTATTTTTAGAAAAACCGAATATTTTTTTAGCTGCCTGGTTAAACATAGTGATTTGTTTATCTGCAGTTAAATTAAAAATACCATGGGTTAAATTCATGTACAAAGTGCGAAATTTTTTCTCAGAATTGGTCAATGCCTCCAATGTTTGTTTTTGGGCAGAAATATCTTTAATCATAATGTAACAGGCATTGCGGCCTTTGAAATTGATGACATGGCTTAATACTTCTACATGAATTAATTGTCCGTTCTTTCGGCGGTGAATTTGCTCGGTATTTTGCTGTATAATTGTTTGTTCATCTACAATTTTTGATTCACAGATCAATTTTTCCGGCTGGGTTGCAAGCATATCGATGGAAAGCGTAATTAATTCCTGATAAGGATAGCCATAAAGCAAAGATGCGGAATGATTTGCATTGATGACTTTGCGCGTTTCAAGATCGAAAATAAGCATGGGCATGGGATTATTTTCAAACATTAAACGGAAAGTGGCTTCTGATTGTTGCTGCGTTTTGGATCGCAAATCTAAAAACTCTTTGAGTTGTTGGTGTAAGCGTAAATTCTCCCGGGTTAATTCGTCGTTACGTTTTACCGTGTTCCCAAATTCCAATACCTTATGTATGTAGTATTTCAATTGATCTTTCTCAGTGGAGGGAATAATGAAATCAATCAACTGTTGGCTGCTTTTGGGATCATAGGAAGAACTGGAGATCGGTTCATTGATTAAGGCAACCTGTAACGAAGAATTATCTTCCTTTAATTTTTTCAATTCGTTTAAAGTTGAGGTTTTTTTTAAAGTTTCTGCTGTAATTAAAAGCACAATGGGCGTTGATTGGGCATGCGTTAAAGCTGTATCAAAAGAATCGATAAAGGTAAAAATCAGGTTTTTTTCTTTTGAGATTTGTGTCAGTGTTTTTTTTAGTTGAGAATTCAGATTAAATGCCAAAATATTCGCCATTTTTTAAGGTCCCGTCGCGATAGTAAATTTTGTTGCATTGGTTTTAATTTTGAAACTGAGTTTTCGACCACTAATTAATTAATCTTTAAAACAAAATCAAGTAACCAATCTTTACCTGGGGGCCTTCACTATTTTAACAGGCTTACCAGAATTCTACAATTTTTAATTTGATGATCCAATTTTAAAAATTATCGTCAGAAACCTTTGAACAATTATTTTTTAATTGACAACTCGTTCCTAATTCCTCTCGATGCCGGTACAAAATCAACAGCACGGCCAGGGAAGGAGAAAAGTAGTAATGACAAGCAAACCATCCTTTTATTGGAAAGTTGAAAATAGAATAGTCAGTAATAATTTGTCAAACTTTTGGGAAATTGCTACTGAATATAAGGTCTCTTTCAGTTCACAGGTTACTGAATTGATCGGTGTGTTGATTTTTATCTTC
>JAGHBR010000370.1 GCA_021160885.1 Caldisericaceae bacterium | reverse complement strand
CATGATAATCAATTGCGCCTGCACACTGGTTTGCAGGTATCATTATTGAAAAACCTGGATGGCCGGGCCGGCTTGTTGCACGACAGTGACCATTTGCGTTACAGCCTGGGCTTTGGCCTGAATTACAAACAGTACCAGCTCAGCTATGCCTTCTCACCCTATCCCTACAATTTAGGCTATGCCCATCGATTTTCGTTACACTGGAGTTTTTAAAACCATTTCCTGTTTTGTCCTGTAATATCCAGGAGAGGGCATTTGAGACGAAACACTAAATAAATTTTCAATCTCAAAAACTTTTATTTGTCGCTTTTTGTTGTGATTACGTTTTTAAATTCTGTAGAATTTTATGTAAAAGGAGGATTTGCCATGTTTAAAAAAATTCTTCTGCTTTCTGTAATGTTGTTTATGACCGGTTGTGTAAGTTCTGGGCTTTTTGTGAGTTCCAATCAAACCGTGGTTGAATTGAGGGAGGGTAACTTCAACATTGTTGCAACAGATGTGAGCGGTGAAGCCTCGGCTTCGTATTTGATTGGTGTGTCTGTATCAAACGGTTTTATGACCCAAACGCTCTCACTGATAAAAATAAATGGCCCGGACGGACTTTACCAGCAGGCTTTAAAAGATCTCTGGAAAAATGTAGAAAAAAAGGTAGGTAAGGTAGAAGGCCGTAGCCTGGCTTTGACTAATGTTCGTTACGACATGCAAATTTCCAATTTTTTGATTTTCAATAAAGTGAAATTAATGGTTCGGGCGGATGTCGTTTCATTTCCCTAAAAAAGAAGGAATCAGGACAAGAGGATGATCAAAATTAAAGCCTTAGAGACTGTCAGTTGGATATGAAAAAAATAAAGCCATCTGTCCTTAAACTGCATTGCAGGGGACAGTTGGCCTTTTTGCTGATTTTAGTTAATTAAATTCATGCAGCAAGCGTTGGAAACAAAAAAATGGCCACTGATCTGCACTGATTAACACAGATTTAGTAACAAGAAATGGCATGTTACAGGAAATAGCTTGTTTCTAATATAACACAAAGAAGAACGCAGAAGAGTTTGAACTAATAACTTACCAAGATTGAATTACCGCCTGCCTGTTTTGCTGCCAACCGCCAGTGCCTTTTCCCGGCCACTCTGTTGCCATTAACTCCTTAAGCGGCCCAGGTACTGCACACAATATGAGTTAAATACCAGCTTTCTAAAACAAGCTGTAAGTCAAGCCAACAGCCAGCGCTTCCTGCAACTGCCGTTTTTTACTGATGTCACGATCGTAGTACAATTTTACATTGAAATTAACGATAATGTACTTGGTAATTTGTGAGGCCAGAATGTTGTCCCAGTTAACGTCGATTTCATTAAATCGTTTTAAATTGGAAAACATTTCAATTTTACCTGTGTACAAAATATTTTCGGCCAATTTAAAACTGAGATCCGTCACGGAGTTTGCGCCATATTCAACGCGTGTTTTTTTGCCCTGACCATAGCGATCGGCGTAATTTTTCGTGATGGTTTCTTTAATGGCTGCCCCCAATCTGGTTTTAATTTGCGGCACAGGCGCGTAACCAATACCAAGAGTTTGGGTAAAATAACCGGGATCCAAAAATTCAGAAATTTTTACAGCCCCCTGATCGGTGTACTCGTAACCTGTGGTAAATTGGGTGACACCGCTTGCTGAAATGAAGGGATTCAAGTAAATGCCTATTTTGTAGGTGTAAACGCTTTCAAAACGAATTTCATCAGTGGATTTTTTTGAGCCTGCATCACCGACCTTTGTTTTGCCGTAGGCGATCTTTAAGGTATTAGCCCATTCGTATTTTTCCTGGACCTTCACAAATTTACCATTGATATTCAATTGCCAGGCCCAGGCGTTTTCACCGCCCTGTTGCCAGTTGTCAAAGGTATTTTGTGTAAAGTTGAGATTGCCTAACATCTCTTTTTGCCAGCCCGGTTTGGGCTTATCCTGAGCGAAAAGCGAAGTACACAGAAGTAAAAATAAAATCATGAAACGTATTTTCATTCCTCCTTTTTTCTATGAATGGTTAGCGTTCTGATAATCAACGGCAACAACGTAAATCGGTTTAAAAATATTTCCGAGTTGCTTAAATTATCAGGTTGCGGGGTAAAAACAGCCAAATAAACAGCCACTGAAACACATGCACATCATCTTTAGCACACTGCGCAGATTAACAGTGAATAAATTTGGGCTACTGGTTTGTTTAAAATCAGTAGCCCACGGTGATGTAATTTCGCCAGGGAAAAGTTAAAGCTTGCCTCAACCGATTTAGCCTCATTTTATTATTTAGCTCGGAACTTGAGTTACTTAAGTTTCTTTTCAATTCGGGCCCAGCTATCGCGCAAGGTGACCGTTCTGTTGAAAACAGGGTGTTCGGCAGAGTGATCTTTCAAATCAGCACAAAAATAGCCCTGCCGTAAAAACTGGAAGCGCTGGCCAGGTTTGGCCTCTTTCAGTCCAGGTTCGGCCAGAGCTGTTTTAATTATTTTTAAAGAATTAGGATTGATATTGGCCGTAAAGTCCTGTCCTTCTTCTACTTCTTCCGGGTTTTCCTTTAGGAAGAGATGTTCATAGAGGCGTACTTCCACGGGAATTGCTTGTGCGGCCGATACCCAGTGCAATGTTCCTTTTACTTTACGACCATCCTGTGTCCAACCACCACGAGATTGCGGATCGTACGTGCAGTGTAGTTCAACAATCTGGCCATTTTCGTCTTTAATCACTTCGTTGCAGGTAATGTAATAAGCATGTTTTAAGCGCACTTCTTTACCAGGTGCCAGTCGAAACCATTTTCTGGGCGCCTCTTCTCTAAAATCTTCCCGCTCAATGTAGATGATTTTGGAAAAAGGAACGGTTCTTGTACCGGCATTGGCATCTTCCGGATTGTTTTCGGCTTCTAATTCTTCTACCTGATCATCAGGGTAATTGTCAATAATCACCTTTAAAGGATTTAAAACCACCATCCTGCGCTCGGCTCGTTTATTAAGGTCATCCCGAACGCAATGCTCAAGCAAGGCAAAATCAACTACGCTGTTTGCTTTGGCTACCCCAATCCGGTCGGCAAAATCTCGAATGGCTTCAGGAGAGTAACCTCGTCTTCTCATGCCGGCAATAGTGGGCATGCGCGGATCGTCCCAGCCTGAAACGTAACCTTCTTCTACCAGACGCAGCAATTTGCGTTTGCTCATTACCGTGTAAGTTAAATTCAAACGGGCAAATTCAATCTGGCGTGGATGGAATACGCCCAATTGATCCAAAAACCAGTCGTACAACGGTCGATGGTCTTCGAATTCCAGCGTGCAGATGGAATGGGTAATGCGCTCGATGGAGTCTTCCAGACCATGGGCCCAGTCGTACATGGGGTAAATACACCATTTGTTGCCCGTTCGCGGATGAGAAGCATGAATAATGCGGTACATGACCGGATCGCGCATGTTCAGGTTACCTGATTTCATGTCGATTTTGGCGCGTAGCACTTTTTCGCCATCTTTAAATTCGCCTTTACGCATTCGTTCGAACAGATCGAGATTTTCTTCGACACTGCGGTTGCGGTAGGGGCTTTCTTTGCCTGGTTTTGTTAAGGTACCGCGGTATTCTTTGATCTCTTCTGCTGAAAGATCATCCACGTAGGCTTTGCCCATTTTAATTAATTGCACGGCGTACTGGTACATCTGCTCAAAATAATCTGAAGCAAAAAACAGACGATCTTCCCAGTCAAAGCCTAACCAGTGCACATCTTCAATGATGGCATCAATGTATTCCCGGTCTTCCTTTAAAGGATTGGTGTCGTCAAATCGCAGGTTACACTTGCCATTGTACTCCTCGGCCAGCCCGAAATTAAGGCAAATCGATTTGGCGTGACCGATGTGCAGATAGCCATTGGGCTCCGGCGGGAAACGTGTGTGTACGCGGTCAAAGCGACCGCCGGCTAAATCTTCATCTATGATCTGTTTAATAAAATTAGATTGTTTTTTGTTGTTTTCTTCAGCCATGTAATTGAGTCCTTTTCTTTATTTT
>JAGHBR010000339.1 GCA_021160885.1 Caldisericaceae bacterium | reverse complement strand
ATTGAAATGAAACGCTTAACTTTTCTTTTTTTAAGTATCTTTTTGATTTTAGCTTCATGTCAACCAAAACTGGTAAAAAAGCCATCCCGGGCACACTCCTCTCCTTCTGTAAAAGTTGTTTTAGGTATCGAAAACTTTCTGCAAAATTATAAAGAACTTGTTAAAGGAAAAAAAGTTGGGCTCTTAACAAATCCCAGCGGTGTGGACTCCAGGCTAAACAGCACGGCGGATTTGCTTTTTAATGACAAGGAGATTAATCTCACCGCCTTATTTGGCCCGGAGCACGGTATTCGTGGCGCCATTTACGCCGGCGAACATGTTACCGATGAAGTGGATCCGCACACTGGGCTGCCCGTCTTTAGCTTGTACGGCGCGCACAAAAAGCCTACACCAGATATGCTAAAAAATGTGGATATTATTTTAGTTGACATTCAGGATATTGGATTGCGTGGCTACACCTACATTTACACCATGGCCATGGTCATGCAAGCTGCTGCAGAAAATGGAAAACAGGTTATCGTATTGGATAGACCCAATCCCATTGGTGGAATACAAATTGAAGGCAATTTAGTTGAGAAAGGGTTTGAATCATTTGTTGGGCTTTACCCTATTCCCTACCGCCATGGCATGACTATCGGTGAACTGGCTAAATATTTCAATGAAGAATTTAACATTCATTGTGATTTACGGGTCATTCCTCTTGTTGGCTGGCAGCGTGAAATGCTGTGGGATCAAACCGGTTTGCTGTGGGTGCCTACTTCGCCACATGTGCCCCATTGGCAAACCATTTTGTACATGGGAGCTACCGGCACCATTGGAGAGTTACGAGCCATTTCCGAAGGCGTTGGTTACACTTCCCCATTTGAATTGGTAGGCGCTCCATGGATTGATGGTTATCAGTTTTCCCGGGCTTTAAATGACTTACATTTGCCGGGTGTGATTTTCAGACCACTTTACTTTAAACCTTACTACGCATCTTACAAAGGCGAGGTTTGTCAGGGCGTACAGTTGCATATTACCGACCCCAGTGTTTTTAATTCTTATCAGACTGGTTTGTACATTTTGCAAACCATTTTAAAACTCTATCCAGAACATGACCCTTTTCAATTTAAACAGCGTGTGAAAATGTTTCAGAAAGTGATTGGTTGTGCCTGGATAATTGATGATTTAAAAGCTGGAAAATCTGTTAAAGAAATTGCCGCCAAATGGCAGGATGAATTAAAACTATTCAAAGAAAAAAGAAAAAATTACTTACTTTATTAGACTAATAGCAGGAGAAACTTGGAATGGACGAAAAAAAATTTTCCGTTATCCTCCATCAAGACGAGACGACTCGTTTGTTACCAGCACTTAAAAGCATTTTAAATCAAACCGCTGCTAAACTTGAAATAATCATTTTAGCCCGGCAAGCTGAAGAAATAGAGGAAATTATTGCCCAGCACAACACCAAAAATTGGCTGATAAAATTAATTAAAACCAACAATGAGCAATCATTAGGCCAACAATTAAACGCTGCCTTTAAAGCTGCCGCAGGCGAATATCTGGTCTATTTAAATAACCAGCAGAGCCAGGTTCAATTAAAACAGGCCGCCGTAGAACTTGCCCTGGAATCGTTTTCTCATCATGAAAAGGCCGGTATGCTTTACAGCGACTACGAATTGGAAGAAGATGACCAGGTTCGCGAAATCCACCTGTTAAAGCACCACATTGGCCGTGTTCGTGACAATCAGGATTATGGATTTGTTTTTTTCTTTAAAAAAGAAGCGCTGGAAAAAATCGGCTTTGCCGATGAAACCTTAAAATTCAACACACTTTACGATTTGCGTTTGCGTCTGTCAGAAAAATACGAGCTCATTCACATTGCCAACCGTTACAGCGGTTCTCTTTACCGTGTTGTTTCTAAAGGTAAAAAACACAACGTGTTTGATTATTTGCTGGCCAGCAAAGAAAGTCAGTTAGAAGCGGAGCAGGTTGTTACAGAGCATTTAAAACGCATTAATGCCTACCTTGCCCCTGGGGCTTTTTACAGTGAGCGCCCTGCGCCACCTGCAGAATCATCTTTAAAAGCTACTGTGATCATTCCGATTAATAATCGACCGCAATTTATTGGCAATGCTATCGAAAGCGTTCAGGCGCAAACGGTTAAAGAGGTAGAAGTAATTGTGGTGGTTAATGGGGGCCCGGATGATCCAACCATTGAGCAGGTGAAACGCTATCAACCAGGCGGTGACAAATACGATCCCAATAAACCTGAAGTACGGATGCTGATTTATGATATCAACAATATAGGCTTCTGTCTTAACATGGGCGCGCGTCACGCCAGAGGCCAGTATTACGTACAGCTTGATTCTGACGATCGCCTGAAACCGGATGCTGTGGAAAAAATTTTACAGGTCTATGATAGCGATCCGAAAATTGGCATGGTGATTGGTTCTTACGAAGTTTGGCAATTAGATGACGATGGCAGCTACTACCGGATGAAGGACTTGCCTGTGGTAACACACGACGAATGGACTGAAGAAAACGGCCGCAATAATTTGTTACGCATAAATGGCGCGGGTGCGCCTCGTTCTCTACCCATTCAGCTGATTCGGGAAATAGGTTTTAGTATGAATGAAGAGCCCTTTGCCCGAAATTACGGCGAAGATTACCACATGGTTCTTCAGGTTAGCGAACGCCATCGCATCGGGCGAGTTTGGGATGCCATTTATGAAGTGGTACGTCATTCAGGCGGAACAGATCACAGCATTGATCAAATAACCATTGACCGGAATGACGAAGCCAAGGATTACATGCGTGCCGAGGCTATTAAACGCCGCCAGAAATTAAATGACTCACAGAAATAGAACACATGATTTTTGATTGTGCTATTATCTTAGATAAAATTCACAATTTTGTGGAATTACGGTTTAAACGAACGTAATTTTGGGAAAGGATGCGTCATTGCAAAAATCAGATTTTATTTTGATTGGGATTGACGGAGGCGCAACAAAAGTTAGCGCCTGGCAAATTTTGCACAGTCCTGAAACACAAGAATTCTCATTGGGTAAATTAAATGCCACCAAATCGTATTCTGAAATTCCCGGCTTTTTACCGGATTTTAAACCGGTTCCTGTTACACAACAGTTGGCTGAGCGGGATGCCGGACAATTAAATTTAAATGCGCAGGAACAGCAGCAAGGAGCGGTTTATGTTGAAGCCTGCGCCAGAGCCATTGAGGAAATTGTTGAGCAGTCTGAGAATAACGGAGTTCTCTTTGGACTGGGAATGCCAGGTTTAAAAACTTCTGACCTTCGTGGTATTGAAGTGGTGGCTAATGGCCCACGCATTCCGGAGTATGCCAGCATGCTTGAAAAACGTCTTCAATTGAGCAAAATAGAATTAATACAACCTTTGGCTCGTATTGGCAGCGATGCCGATTATTGCGGTATTGGAGAAAATTACTCCAGTGAAGGACAGTTTAAAGATGTTCAAAACGCCTATTATTTAGGCGGCGGAACCGGAGTTGCGGATGCTTTAAAGCTGAAAGGACAACTGGTGCCTTTTGACCAGATTAAAAGCTGGATGGCCAAAACCTGGGAATTGAAAAATTCGGACGGGCAATCCATGGAACTTTTTGCTGCCATTGGAGGTATGCAAAGATTATTTGCCGAAATTTCCGAACAGGAACTATCTGAATTAAATCGTCAAGGCGTTTACCCTTTACAAATTGCCGAACTGGCTACAAAAAATGATAGTAATGCTTTAAAAACTTTTAAGTTAATTGTTAAAAATTTAGCCGAATTAATTTACGAGCGCATTGTTACAATCTACGCTGGCTGGCAAAACATGTTTGGCTTCGTAAATCCAAATCGACCTACTTTACAAAGCATGCATCCTTATAAGGGAACTCTGTTGGAAAGAATTATTTTGGGGCAAAGGCTGGGCGAGCTCGTTCAATCACCGGCAGGCAAAACAATTCTAAAAGAACCTTTATTGCAAAGCTTGAAGCAATTAATCATTAACTCCCCTTTTCTTGACTCCCCTGCCATAGAGCACTATCAAAATCTTGAGGCTATTGTAACAGTCTCAAAATTAAGGGAAGCTCCTGCTTTAGGAGCCGGAATAGATGCCTATCTAAATTTTAATCAATAGGAAAACTTTTATGTTAGAGCCAAGTCTGATTCCAAACTCAGAACCAACCATTGATGTCGGTATTATTTTACCGGAAGACGCATACACTTCCCTTGCGGTGGTTGTCCCCAACGACCAGGATTATCAGCTTGAATTTTCGGGGAAATCGTTTTTGCTTGATCCCCAAGAAGAAATTTTCTTTAAAATTTATGAAAATCAAATAATTTTTAAGATTAAGGGGATTCAATATTCGGCGCCAGGTGAAATCCGCATTTTTCCAGTTTTTAAAACAGATTCACTAAAACAAGGTCAGGGACTAACCTTAAAAAACGTAATAGCCGGGCGCGCCTTTCACTGGAAAAAATACATAAATGTCACCTTACCTGAAACGATCATCATTCGAAGATACCAGGACAACCTGATTGTAATTAATGAATTACCTTTAGAAAAATATCTCATGTGCGTGGCAACTTCAGAAATGGGACCTAAATGCCCAATTGCCTTGTTGGAAGCGCAAACAATAGCCGCCCGTTCCTGGTTACTGGCCAATGTTGAACAAAAACACAGCCAACTGGGTATGGACGTGTGCAACGATGACTGCTGCCAGCGCTATCAGGGAACAACCTTTTTAAGCGAATCATCAGTAAAGGCCGCACAAAACACCTTTGGCCAGGTTTTACTGATACAGAATGAAATTTGTGATGCACGCTATTCCAAGAGTTGTGGCGGTGTAATGGAAGCATTTGAAACCATCTGGCAGACTAAAGCTCAGCCCTGCTTTAAAGTAAAGGCTGATGCAGAAAAAGATCCTCCGGAGTGGCAAAAGCCCCTGTCCGATGAAAAAAATTTTGCAAAGTGGGTGGAAAGCGTACCTAAAACCTTTTGTTCCCCCCATGTAATTCCTGAAGAAAAACTAAGCCTTTACCTGGGAAAAGTGGACGAGTCCGGTCACTATTTTCGTTGGCAGGAACAAATTGATCAGAAAACGCTGATCAAAAACCTAAACCGACATTTCAGCCTGGAAGCTTCTGCAATTCAGGAATTGTTTGTTCTGAACCGCGGGGGATCGGGACGTATTAATCGCTTGAAAATAGTTTATCTGGACAAATCCGGTCAACAACGGGAGTTTGTCTTAAAAAGTGAATACGATATCCGCCTGGGGCTGCATCCTTCATTTCTTTACAGTTCGGCCTTTACTATTGAACCGCAATTTACTCAAAAAGGAAAAATACCGGATGTCTTTAAGTTTAAAGGCGCGGGCTGGGGACATGGGGTTGGCCTTTGCCAGATCGGCGCGCTGGGCATGTCCTTGCTTGGATATTCTTCTAAAGAAATTGTTCTGCATTATTATCCTAATAGCCAATTAAAAAGGATTTATTAAGTTTATGAAAGCATCTTCAAAAAGTAAAGAATCGAGGAATCCATGGCTTTGGGT
>JAGHBR010000230.1 GCA_021160885.1 Caldisericaceae bacterium | reverse complement strand
TTATTGCAAAAAATTGAAAAACTATTAATTTAACGTGATTTGAAACAAATTATTTGAATTTGTTTTTTTTGATAAATTATTGTACATTCGTACAAAAAGAAATCTATGAATTGACTGTGTAGATTTCTTAAATTAGTATTTGGATAGATAATGTAAAAGGAATACAGCATGGCAACGCTACAAACAGTTGCGCAATACACCGAAGCTTCTATTAAATCGCTGGACTGGCGTGAACATATTCGCTTACGCCCGGGCATGTATATTGGTAAACTGGGCGATGGCTCTTCTCCGGATGATGGCATTTACGTTTTGCTTAAAGAGACCATCGATAACTCCATTGATGAATTCATGATGGGCTTTGGTCGATTAATTGAAGTAAAGGTGACCAAACACTCGGCTATGGTGCGCGATTACGGGCGCGGCATTCCGCTGGGCAAGGTTTACGATTGCGTGGCGCGCATTAATACCGGCGGTAAGTACGACACCGAAGTGTTTCAGAAATCAATTGGCTTAAACGGCATTGGTTCCAAGGCCGTTAATGCCTTGTCCAAATATTTTAAAGTACAGGCAATTCGTGATGGCAAAACGAAAATTCAGGAATTCGAATATGGCATTCTGAAAAAAGATCACAAAATCAAAAAAACCGATGAAAAAAATGGTACGTTTATCCTTTTTGAACCGGATCCTGAAATTTTTAAAAATTTTCAGTTTCGACTCGATTTTATTGAAAATCAGATTAAAAACTACGTTTACTTAAACGCCGGCTTAACCATTTCTTTAAATGGCAAACGCTTCCAATCAAAAAATGGTCTGCTTGATCTTTTAAACGACAAGCTGGAAGAAGGCACGGCACGTTACCCGATTATTCATCTGAGAGGCAAAGACATTGAGATTGCTTTAACACATACCAATCAGTACGGCGAAGATTACTACTCATTTGTCAACGGACAGTACACACCGCAGGGGGGCACGCACCAGGCGGCCTTTCGCGAAGGGGTCATCAAAACCGTTCGGGAATTTTACAAAAAGAACTTTGAATCCATGGACATCCGGGCTTCCATTGCCGGAGCCATTGCGGTGCGCATTCAGGAGCCGGTATTCGAATCACAAACCAAAACCAAGCTGGGTTCCACGCACATGGCGCCCGATGGCCCGACCGTGCGTAACTACGTGGTCGATTTCATTAAAACAGAACTGGACAACTACCTGCACAAGCATCCGGAAACAGCCGACCTGTTGCTGAAAAAAATTCAGCAATCGGAAAAAGAACGCAAGGAATTGGCCGGCATTAAAAAGCTGGCTAATGAACGGGCGAAAAAAGCCAACCTGCACAACAAAAAACTTCGCGATTGCCGCATCCATTACAACGACACCAGGAATGAGCGGCGTTTTGAAACCACCATTTTCATTACGGAAGGCGATTCGGCCAGTGGTTCCATTACCAAGGCACGTGATGTGCAAACTCAGGCGGTATTCAGCCTGCGTGGTAAGCCTCTTAATTGTTTTGGCCTGTCCAAAAAAATCGTTTATCAGAATGAAGAATTCAATTTGTTGCAGCATGCGCTGAACATCGAAAACGGTCTCGAAGGCTTACGTTACAACAACGTGGTTATTGCCACTGATGCGGATGTGGACGGCATGCACATTCGCCTGCTGCTGATGACCTTTTTTCTCCAGTTTTTTCCGGATTTAGTGCGCGCAGGGCATGTTTACATTTTAGAAACCCCGCTCTTCCGGGTGCGCAACAAGCAAAAAACCATTTACTGTTACAGCGAAGAAGAAAAACAAAAAGCGGTTGAAGAATTGGGCAAGGGCGTGGAAATTACGCGCTTTAAAGGTCTGGGCGAAATTTCGCCCAATGAATTTCAACGCTTCATTCGCGAAGATATTCGTCTTGAGCCGCTAGTTCTGGACAAGAAAATTCAAATTCAAAAATTGCTAAGCTATTACATGGGCAAAAACACGCCCGATCGTCAGGAATTTATCATTGACAATTTGCGGGTTGAAAAAGACCTGGTTTTAGAAGAATCGGCTTGATGTTTAAAGGAGTTTTAATCAGCAAATGGCAAAGAAAAAGAATAAAAATACGGAAATAAATCAAACACATGAAGAGCAGGAAGTTCAAAACGGCCCGTTAAAAAACGGAGAATTAGAGAGCACTACACATGTGCAAGATCTTTACAAAGACTGGTTTTTAGATTACGCCTCTTATGTAATATTGGAACGGGCGGTGCCGGCTCTGTACGATGGTTTAAAACCTGTGCAACGGCGTATTTTGCACGCCATGAAACGCATGGATGACGGCCGCTATCACAAAGTGGCCAACATTATTGGTCACACCATGCAATTTCATCCCCATGGCGATGCCGCTATTGGCGATGCGCTGGTCAACCTGGGTCAAAAAGAGCTTTTAATCGACACTCAGGGAAACTGGGGCGATATTCGCACCGGCGACAGCGCTGCGGCTGCTCGTTACATCGAAGCCCGCTTGTCTAAATTTGCTCTGGAAGTGGCCTTTAATCCGGACATTACCGAGTGGCAGTTGTCTTACGACGGTCGTCAGAAAGAGCCGGTGCATTTGCCAATGAAATTCCCGCTTGTGCTGGCACAGGGCGCCGAAGGTATTGCGGTGGGGCTTTCCACGCGCATTTTACCGCATAATTTTAACGAACTTTTAGACGCCTCCATTGACATTTTGCAGGGTAAGAAAGTACAGATTTTTCCTGACTTTCCAACCGGCGGTTACATCGATGTAACCAATTACAACGATGGGAAGCGCGGCGGCCGGGTGCGCGTACGCGCCAAAATTGAAATTGCCGACAAACAAACACTGGTCATTAAAGATGTTCCCTATGGTGTAACTACATCCTCACTAATCGATTCTATCATCAAGGCCAATGACAGCGGCAAGATTAAAATTAAGCGGGTGGTGGACAACACCGCCGAAGAAGTTGAAATTGTGGTTGATCTGGCGCCGGGTATTTCGCCCCAGGTAGCCATCGACGCCCTGTACGCTTTTACCGATTGTGAAGTTTCAATTTCACCCAATTGCTGTGTTATTTACAAAGACAAGCCGCGCTTCATGAGCGTGACGGAACTGCTAAAAGCTTCCACCGAACACACTCTTGAATTGTTACGTCGCGAACTGGAGATCAAACGGGATGACTTGTCTGAAAAACTGTTCTTTTCTTCTCTGGAAAAGATTTTTATTGAAAACCGCATTTACCGCAACATTGAAGAGTGCGAAACCTGGGAATCGGTGATCGAGACCATCGACAAAGGGCTGGAACCTTTTAAGCCACAACTGCTGCGGGAAGTAACCCAAGAAGACATCATTAAGCTGACCGAAATCAAGATTAAACGCATTTCCAAATACAACTCTTTTAAAGCCGATGAGTTGATGCGTCAATTGCAGGAAGACATCGACCAGGTCAATTACCACTTGGCGCATTTGACCGAGTACGCCATTGACTATTTTAAACATCTAAAAGAAAAATATGGCAAAGGCCGTGAACGCAAAACGGAAATCCGCGTGTTTGACGCCATCGAAGTAGCCCAGGTGGCCGTGGCCAACCAAAAGCTTTACATTAACCGCAAAGACGGTTTTATTGGTTACGGACTGAAAAAAGACGAATTTGTTTCGGAGTGTTCCGACATTGACGACATCATTGTCTTCCGCAAAGACGGCAAGTTTCTGGTTACTAAAGTAAGCGAAAAGACCTTTGTGGGTAAAGACATCATCCACGCGGCCGTCTGGAAAAAGGGCGACACGCGTACAACTTACAACATGATTTACTACGATGCCGGTTCCGGGCGCAGCTACGCTAAACGTTTTAATGTTACGGCTATCACGCGTGATCGCGAATACGATCTTACGCGTGGGGCTAAAGGTTCCAAAGTTCTCTATTTTTCAGTGAATCCAAATGCTGAGTCAGAAATTGTGACCGTTCATTTAAGTCCCAATTGCAAAGCGCGTAAAAAAGTATTTGATTTTGACTTTGGTCAGATTGATATCAAGGGACGCGGAGCACAGGGTAATATCGTTACCCGCTGGCCCGTGCGTCGTGTGGTGCAAAAAGAAGTTGGCGAATCCACCATCGGTGGCATGGATATTTACTATGACCCGATTATCGGACGATTAAACACGGAAGAACGCGGTAAGCTGTTAGGTAACTTTGACAATGGCGATCTCATTCTGGTCATCACTAATGACGGTAAGTACATGTTGACCAATTTTGAACTAACTAATCGTTACGACCCGGAAAAAGTAATCGTAATAGAAAAGTTCAATCCGGAAACCGTGGTTAGCGCCGTTTATTACGATGCCGAGCAAGACAATTTCTTCGTAAAACGCTTTAAAATAGAAACCCAAACCACAGACAAGCCATTTACTTTTATTAGCGAGAGCAAAGGTTCCAGGCTTATTGTGGCCACGACTGAGCAAGACCCTGAACTGGAAATTGAATATTTAAAAGGCAGGCCTAAAAAAGAATTTAGTGAAAAAGTCAAAATCAGTGATTTAATCGGCGTAAAAGGCTGGAAAGCGCGCGGCAACCGCTTAAGTCGCTTTCAAGTAACCTACGTGGGCCTGGCTGAAGATGACGGCAATAACAATGAATCTGATTTGCCTCCAGTCGTTACTGGAAAAGGTTCGCAATTAAATCTTTTTGAAGACTAACCTTTCTTTGATCTTTTTAATCAGGTAAGCCGGGGCAATCTCTGGCTGCCTGTTTTTTAATTTAATTTTTTTCCCTAAAAAAACTTCATTTTAAAATTTTTTGAATAATTCTACTGGGAATTTGTATTTCTTTCTGTTAAATTTCATTCACCAACAAAAGAAAGGAGAGAAGCTATGCGCAAAGTCACTT
>JAGHBR010000244.1 GCA_021160885.1 Caldisericaceae bacterium | reverse complement strand
GCCCTGATTTAATCGCCACGATGTAACGAGTACCCTTTTTGTCAAATTCAAGATCAATGCCCGGAATTCCTGATTTCCATCCTTCGTAAACTAATTGGTTTACAAAAATAGCCAGTCCCTCCAACCAATCACCAAAAATGGTTTCTTCATTGGAAGAGAGAAATGCATCAACCAGACTTTTAATGATTTGTTCTGAAGTCAGAAGATATTTTGCTTTGAAAAGGTATGGATTTTTTCTTTTTAGAACATTTTTTAACTTAAGCTTTTTTAGACGGTCAATCCGTTTTTGATGAAACTCTCCGATATGAGTAGAAACATATTTGGTGATTTCATTTTTGATTGTTTTGTTCATACATTTTCCAATAATATTTGAACAATGGTAATTCCATTTCGTCTAATTTTTCTTTGACCATATTAAAATATTCAGGAACAATTTCAATTCCAATGCTGTTACGTCCCATTCTTTGTGCCACGAACAATGTAGTTCCTGACCCCATGAAAGGGTCTAAAACCGTGTCTCCAGGCTGTGTAAATAATTTAATAAACCATTCCGGTAGTCCTTCCGGGAATGCGGCACTGTGATTTTTATTGCTGCACTCTGTTGCCAGATGAATTACATTGGTGGGGTAAACCATTTTGCGTCCAAGCCAGTTTGAAATATTTTTACCAAAGCCACTTCCTACTTTCGACTCATCCCGGATCTTGTCCTTATCACTCAGTTTTTTAAGTCTGCTTTTTGCCCAGTCGCCAATGGGCACCATGACCGCTTTCTGGTACATATTAAATTTTTTATTTTTGTTAAATTGTAAAATTCTTTCCCAGGCGTCTCGAAAGCGATTTGGCCATTTGCCAGGATATGCATTCTTTTTGTGCCAGATAAACTCTTCTGTCCAAAGCCAACCTTGCTTTCGCAACTCAAGAATTAATTCAATCACATAAGTACTTCGTTCTCCATTTACAACTTTTTCTTTAATGTTTAGAGCAAACGTTCCCGTTGGTTTTAATACACGCAACAGTTCTTTAGAAATAGGCAGAAACCATTCAACATATTCGTCAGGATGAATTCCGCCATAGGTATTCTTTCTTTGATCAGCGTAAGGCGGAGAAGTAAAAATCAGGTCTACAGAATTATCCGGAAGCTGTTTTAGAATATCTTTACAATCACCTAAATATATTTCCGTTTTTGGGATCATTTATGTATCTCTTTCCGTTTTGTGCCTTAAAAATATAAGCAATTTTGGGCCTACAGACAAAAGCAAAAATTAAATTTTCTTTACCAGATAATAAACCCCGGTTGTAAAAAAATCCCGCAAATACGGTAAAAAGCCCAGCCAGGCAAACTGTTCCCTGGGCTTTAAACCAAATTTGTAACGGTAAATCGGATTAAAGAGATACAACCGGCGGTGCAAAATCTGGTAGCCAGTCTTTTTTAAAATACGCTCAAACCGCTCGATAGTAATGCCGGTACGTTTGTTGGCCAGTAAACCTTCAATTTTGGACGGCGGTTCGCCGCCCAATTTTAAAATCCACCGGTAAAGCGGCCTGGGCAATAGATGAAAGTAAGGTACTTTTTTCAAAAATGATTGGCACATCTGCTGGTGGCCGCCAAAGGGCATCAGCCAGGGAGGGAAGGCAAAAAAGATTACGCCATCCTGTTTCAGAAAAGTGTGCAGGTAAGAGAGCAGCTTTGATTGCTGCGGAATATGTTCGATTACATCTTTTAAAATGATCAGGTCGAATTGACCTGCGAATTCTTTCTTAAAACTTTCCTCATAGATATTTTTGTTGATTAACCGTAACTGCCCTTGCTCAACTTCTGTAGCCATTAATTGTGAAGCCAATTGCAACTTTTCCTGAGCCAGGTCAACGCCAACGGCCTGCCAGCCCAGTTCGGTAAAGGCTTTTAAAACGCCTGCCTCACCGCAGCCTATTTCTAACACGGTCCCTGTTTCAGGCAGCTGATGTTTTTCCTTAATGAATGGTAAAATAAAATGTTGAGTGACTTCGGTTTGAATCTGGAAATATTTTACGCGATCCTGATGGAATTCGTAAGGCATTTATTTTCCTCGCACTTTACTGACAAAGGGATTGTTTTTAACCCAAAATCGCCAGGGACGCAGCGCGTCTTCGGCGGCATATTCTACGCCCACACGCGGACCGCTGGCAATCTGTTCATCTTTTAAAATGATTCCCCGATCCTCAATACACAAAAAGTTCCCAAGTAAAGAAACACCATAATGTTCAAGATTAATTCCCAGAGCAATCGTTAACTTGCCTGGACCGTTGGTTAATTTGGGCGTTAATTTTTGTTGTTTTATTCTTTTCAACATATGCTCAATGCCATCCAGCGGCTCAATGGCTCGAATGAGTACGGCATCGGGTTTGCCTTCAACGTTGGTAACCACATTCAGTAAATGGTACATGCCGTAAATTAAATAAACGTAAGCGCGGCCGCCCGGCTGGTACATGACGCCTGTACGATTGGTATTGCGGTCGCCAAAAGCGTGAGAAGCGCGATCATTTTGACCGGAATAGGCTTCGGTTTCCACAATGATGCCGCTTGTGTATTGGTCGTCAATGTTTGAAACCAACACTTTGCCCAACAAGGAACGTGCGATTTTAACTACATTTTGTTCATGGTAAAATTCTTCAGGCAGCACAAGGCCTGGCCGCTTGTTTTTTATTAATGGCGCAAGTTTCATTACTTCAGACAAAGATTTTTTCTTCCGGAACGATGATTTGAGGGATCAGGCCATGTGGGTTTTCGCCGCCCAACAAACGGGCTTTGACAATGCGCCACCATTCCCTGGTGCGTTCTTTGCGGTAGTATTCACGTACAGCCGGATCGGGCAATTGCAGCCCTCCCCTGCGCTTTTCCTGCAGGTAGCCTTGCAGGTAGTACCAGCCACTCAATGATTTACTTTTAAGCGATTTGAACAAAGCCCTGACTAAAATTTGCAAAAGCGGATGGTGTAAATGCCAGTCACGTTGCCCCCTGCTTAACTCTCCGCTTTTCAGATCAAAACGCTGATCGGTGGGACGCACGCTGGCAGCAAACAGATCGCTTAAGGTAACCACACGCCAGCCACGGATGCGGGCTTTCACATTCATCACCGGATCCCAGGCACGGCTGTAAGGCACGCCGCCTATTTGGCGAAAACAGGTCCCGCGCACCAGTCGCAATCCACCACGGGGATTGTCCTTACGCTGGAATGGTTCTACCTGCCACTGGCCTCTGGCATTTTTAGCACAAAGAACACCAGACACAATGCCAACATCCGGATTTTGCTCCAAAAAACGTTTTAGCCTTTGCCAGTAAGCTGGAGCAAAGCGAATGTCCGCATCTAAAAAACCGATGTAGTCAGCCTTTTCGATCTCAGGATGAGCCGCTTCTACGCCCGCCTGAAACACCTCAGAAATGTGAAAGCCCATGTACTCTGGTTGTTTTTCAAGACGTTTTAAGCGAATGAACTCGTGCTGTTCAGCCAATTGCTTTAACTTTTGTTCGCTGCCATCGTTTGAAGCATCGTCAATAATCTGCCACAGATCAGGTCGCAATGAGCTGTTGAGCACACAATTGGCCAGTTCATCGATTAAATCCAGTTCATTATGGACAGGCGTCAGTAAAACGAACATGAGTTACCTTAATTAATTTAAGACTTCTTCCTCTGAAAAGCACAATTTTTTTGGAGACATTTCAAATTGCTTTTAAAGCGCTAAACATTTCTTTTACTCTTTGAAACCTTTGAAAAAATCATTAGGCATGTCATTCCCGCGAAAGCGGGAATCTCTAAGTTGACAGGCTCAGAGAATCCCCGATTTTTCCAATGGTTTCTTTTTTTATTCAGCGCTGTCTCAATTTACCACCCATGCCATCAGGCGCAAGCCAGGGCTTGCGCCCACCGCTCATTGAATCACACTTTCCCTTTTTTACGCTGCAAAATGTAGCGCACCAGCGACACAAGTAAAATCAAATAAATAATGCCCAGAGAAGCATAGGAAATTTTAATGTTCTTAAAATAAGAGTCCGGCGCAAATTTTAACAACACCTGGTGCTCGCCCGCCGGTACCACAACAGACTGAATGGCGTGATCGGTTTTGTACACTTTGCTGACTGGTTTGCCATCAACAAATATTTTCCAGCCAGGCGGGTAGTACACTTCAGAAATGACCAGCAGACTTTGTTTATCGGTGTAAACCTGCAACTGCAATTCATTGGGCGTAAATTTCAATACTTTCGTAAAACTGCTGTCCGGCTGGGAAATGGGTTGTTGCAATTCCTCTTCTAAAATGGCCGTCTGAGCCGGATCAAAATCCTTGCTGTTAATGCGCTGCAGCCTCTGGACTTCGTCCTTAATGACTTCTACCGAGCCCACAAAAAAAGCGCGAGGTAGGTACTGGTTAAAATAATAGGCGTACAATTTGTTGTTCTCATCGCTTTTGACAAGCTGCAAGAACGGATGTTGTACTTTTTGCTGGGCGATGACGTATTTTACATTGAGAATTTTAAGCACATTCCAGTTAAAAGGCAAAGCCGGATCCCAACCGTTGTAAATGTTCTTTTCCACCAATTCTTCAATGGCGTACATTTTAATCGGGCTGTAGCCGCCAATGGACTGATGAAAATAAACCCAGCGATTGTCGCTAAAAAGCTGGCCGGCCGGGAAAATACGGAACAGATCCCGGTCGTTTTGTAAAAAGCGATCGATCTGCGTCGGGCGGAAATATTGACGTTCCAACCGTTTAATATCTGTGTATTCAGCTTTTACGCGGCTTTGTACCTGTAATGAATCAGCAATTTGCAGAAGGCCTAAAATCAGAATTAGAGCTATTGCCGGAATTTTCTTTTTCAGGTAAGCAAAAAGCGCCCCTCCTGCCAGAATCAGCAACACAAAATAGCGGATCAAATCACGTTGAAAAAATTCTTTTCTAATCTGCTTAACGATTTCCAGAGTTTGCCCCTGGTAATTTTCGCCAACTTTGGTGAAAGAAGCGCCCAGGCTGTACAACCAGAAAAAGATCCCCAGCGCAACAAAAGCGCCAAAGGTGTACACCAGCAGTTTCTGTTGCTTAAGGTCTATCTTTTCGCGCACCAGTTCCGTTAAGTATTTTAATCCGTAAACGGCAAAGATAACGATGATGAAATAACTGACCGTTACGCTCATCATGGGCGCCCGAAATTTATTGAAATAGGGAAAGTAATTAAAGAAAAGACTGTAAAATGGTTTGAAATGGCGCCCAAACGACAGAAAGACCAAAGCCAGTAAAAGGAAAAACAGGCTGCGGATGGTCACATCTTTCCAGTTGCTGATCAACCCGATGATGGCCAGCATCAGTAAAATAACGCCCATGTACTCGTAACTTTGCGTGAAGGGCATGTGCCCCCAGTATCCGGGAATGCGCTGATTTTTAAGCTGACTGAATTTGCTGCCGTCGTAAATTTCGCCGGACATGCCTCCGTAAAAATGAGGCAGCAGCCAGGTAAAAAGTTCAGAAGGCGCGGTTGACCACTGAGTGGCGTAATCAAACGAAACGCCGCTGCCCTGCTTTTTTTGCTTGGCGGCCTGATTCACATCAACCGTGGTCTTCCCGCGTTTGGAATAAGGCAGGTACTCTTTGGCCAAAAACAATGGCTGGGCCGCCATGCTGATGGCCAGGATTAAAGCAATTAAACTAAGGCCAACCACTCTGGCAAAACTTTGCCAGTCCTTGTCCAGCAAAAATTTAATAACCGGGTAAATGCCTAAAGCAAACACAGACAGGCCGGTGTAAAAAACAATCTGGTAATGTTGAGTGCGAATCTGCAGCCCAAAAGCCAGGGCAAACAAGGCCATGGCCAGAAGGTTCTTTTTGTTCAGTAAATAGCGAAAGGTCAAAAAGACCCAGGGCAGGTACATCAGGGCTTTCAATTTGGCCATGTGGCCTTCGGTGTAAAGCGATTTGTAATGGGGGAACAGCACAAAGAGCAGCCCGCCAAGCAAACTAATCAGCGGTGAAAGGCCTAAGTAGCGAAACAGCAAAAATCCGCCTAGTGCACCTAAAAAGTAGTACCAGAAAACAGCATGAAACAGACGCGATAATTTAGCCAGAAGATTGTCCAGCGAAAAAGCCTTGGGACTGAGCCGGTGGTAGATTGGCATGCCGGCAAACAAATTAGGATTGAACAGCGCCTGTTCGCCGGTCTGTTTTTGGTATTCCCGCACAGCGTGCATTTTGGCGACAGAGCCTAAAACGTCCACCCCTTGCGGTGAAAAGTGATCGATGGCCAGCGGTTTGAGTAAGATCAGCAAAAAAATAAAAATAAAAGCCAGCGAAAGGTAATCCTGCAGACGGGTGGACAGGCTAAACCCGGTTGAAGGTTTTTGTTCTACCTTTTTGGGACGTGGTTTCTTTTGCTTTTTAGCAGCCATAACAAAACCCTTTATTTGTAGTAATTTCTCTGAAAACCAACTTTGGCGCCTTTTTTCAGAATGACGCGCCGGATGAAATTGTAAATGAATCCCAAGCCATAGCCAAATATCTGAAATGGAATCACGATGGGTAAGTAAAAGGCCGGTTTGAACTCTTTGTACATTAAAAAAGCATCGACCATGGAAATGAGAAGCAATAGAAGACCTAAGATCAGGCCAATTTCAAACAGAATGCGTGCCGGCTGCCAGAAAATGGCCAACACCGTAACCAGCAGAACAATTAAGGTGGCTATGGCCGGCAGGGCGTGTACCGCTTCCAGCATTTGCCGATCCATTTTGTACAGATTAATACGCGCCACACCCCAATTAAAAACCTGTTTGAAAAAGCGGCGCAAGTTGGTACGTCGTTTGTGAAAAACCGGCGCATCGGGTACGAAAATAACTTTAGCGCCTGATTTTAAAATACGATTACTGAATTCGATGTCCTGTCCATGGCGTAAATTGGAAAAACCACCAATCTTTTGCCACAGCTGGCGACTTAAGCCCATATTGAAGGAGCGCGGGTAAAATTTGGCCAACTTTTTGCCTTTTTTCCCGCGCAAGCCACCGGTGGTCAAAAAAGAGGTCATGGAGTAGTTGATGGCTTTGAGCAAAGCCGGAAAATCCTTTCGGTAAGTGTCCGGCCCGCCAAAGGCAGCTGCCTGTTCCTGGTGCAAAGCGCGGTCAATGTTGGCCAGCCAGTCCTGCGGCACGGTTACATCGGAATCCACAAAGATAAAAAAGTCGCCACTGGCCTGTTGCATGCCCAGATTACGGGCGGCGCCGGGGCCCTGATTGGTCTGTGTAAAATATTTTAAATCAAAGGGAAACAGATGGCGCATTTGCTCAACGACTTGCGGCGTGTTGTCAGTGGAACCATCATCGGCTACAATAATTTCAAAACGTTCCAACGGGAATTTTATTCTGGCTAAAGATTGTAGCAATTCAAAAATTTCATCGGCCCGATTAAAAGAAGGAATGATGATCGAGTATTTGTAGTACTTCATGGCTATTTTTCTTATTCGATGACTTCTTTAACCGCGAATTTGGG
>JAGHBR010000236.1 GCA_021160885.1 Caldisericaceae bacterium | reverse complement strand
TCATATGACATATCAACGGCGTTTGATAATTTAATGAATCAAGAAGTTATGCAAACAAAAGTTTGCAACTGCCATGTTAAATAAAATTTTTGAAACCTTTGAAAAAATCGGGGACTCTCCAAACCTGTCATTCCGCTCTTGATGCGGAATCTAATATTTACAACAACTTAGAGTTTCCCGCCTGCGCGGGAATGACATTCTTAATGATTTTTTTCAAAGGTTTCTTTTTAATCATTCATCCTCTTCCTGCAACCGGACAAAGGCGCTGCGCACCGGAGCTGGCATCTCGGAATGAATGCCTTTAACCGCCTTCCAGATAATTTCATTAAACTCAATATCTGGAATGGCATCTTCGCGGGAAAAGTTTAGTTCTTTACAACGTTGCGCCTTGTAAGACTGAATTGTGTTCATCTCGTGTAAGTTCTGTTGCGGTTTAATAACCGAATAAGGGCTAAAATCAGGCTGATTGGTAAAAGCATTTAAAATCGGTGTTGCCGCCAGATCGTATTGCGTCATGGGCGGCAGCCCTAAAATGAGTTCCATGGTTTTTAAAACACTGCTGGTACTGTACATGGTGTGATCTACAAAATGACGTTTAACGTAAGGGCCTATCACTAGAAGCGGCGAACGGTGGGCGTCCACATGATCGGAACCATTCTGAGCATCATCTTCAAGCACAAAAACAACACTGCTTTTCCAGATGGCAGAATGGGATAAATGCTCGACAAACAATCCAAGGGCGTAATCATTTTCGGCAATCATGGCATTAACAGTGGGAAAATCAGGATTGGTGCCTGCTGTGTGATCATTGGGAAAACGCACAATATTCAAATCGGCTATTCGATTAATGGCAATCAAACTGTCGAAATCTGTTTTCCAGCGGGCGAAACGCAATGTGTCAGGGATTTTTAAATCCCAGCCAGGAAATATTGGGCAAACATTTCCTTTTAAGCTGGCGGTAAGGCCCACAAATCGTCCTTTGTGGTTTGGATCAGGTTGAACATACTCACCATAATCCCTCACATTTCGCCCATGCTTCAAAGCATTGTCCCAGATAAATCCGGAAAAAGGATGCGAAATATTAGCGCTTTCAAAATCGTAGCTTCCTCCGCGTCCGCCATAAAGTGTGGGCCAGGTCTTTTCTACGTAGTCTGTGGCGTAAGCTGCGGTGGACCAGTTGTGCCCATCGGCGCTGACTTCGGCATCAACGTAAAAATTGTCGAACAAAACAAAATTCTCGGCCAGAGCATGGGCATTGGGCGTGATTTTTCGGGGAAAAAGACAAAGCGCAGAATCACCATCGCCCTGTTTTAAATCCCCAAAAACCTGATCGTACGTCCTGTTTTCACGAATAATGTAAAACACATGTTTAATGAAGGGACTTCTTTGCCCATTGTGCCGGTTTGGAATTACCGACTGTTTAATCCTGGATCTTGATTGATTACGCGTAAATGGCGTATTCTGATAAACCTGACTGCTCCATTCAGCCAACTGACGAGCATCCGGCATTTTAATCACAGAAAGCATACCTTTCAGCATTTGCCCAATGTATTGTTCATGGTCGTAAGTTAATTCAGGATGACCTGGTTTTGGGCCCTGCGGATTGGGAGCAGAAGCCACGCCTTTGCCATTAGTCACTAAAAGTTGCTGAGCGTTTTTTAACATTCGAATGGCTGTTGGGTACCAACCTACCGGAATAAAACCTAATGACTTCGAATGGCCAGGTTCCGTTACATCAAAAACAGCTACGTAGTTATTATCTGCATTGGCAATAAAAAGTGTTTTTTGATCGGCACTTAACGTCAGGCTATTTGGCGTACTGCCTGGCGGCAAATGGGCCAAAAGTCCGCTATTCAATGTTTCGACCACTTTTCTCTTTTGCAAATCAATGACCGAAACACTGTTTTGATTGGCATTGGCCACAAACAGCCACAGTCCATTTTCAGTGATTTGCATTTCACAGGGATGTTCACCCACACTTATCTGGTCTTTTATCTGAAACGTTTTTAAATCAACAGAAATCACCTTTGCCCCGCCCCAGATCGAAATCCAGGCTGATTTTTCTTCTGGTGACAAAATCACATCATAACACTCTGCCGGCATCTGCAATGATTTTTCTATTTGCTTGTTTTTCAATGAAACGAGATAAAGTTGATTACTCTTTTTTGTAACAACCAGCAAGCTCCTGGCGCCTTGCCAGTAAGTTAAACCGGTTACAGAAATCTGATTTTGACTTTTTGGGGCAGAAAGAAAAATCGTATCCTGAACAGTCAGCGTATCGGCCTGCCAGCCCAGAATGTAAACACAATCGTCATTACCACCAGAGACAAATATTTCACTGCCGTCTTCATTGGCAGCCAAGCCACGCCAGGTTTTAGGCAATAGCAAACGTTGTCTTTCTTTAAAATCTTTTAAAGAAACTAATGATAAAGAATGTTCAGCAGTGCCACTGTTTGATGTAATGGCCCATTGCTCATCAGGGGTTATTAGAAGATTTAAAGGTAACTCACCTATTGGAATCTGTTGACCAGCCGGAGTCAGACGCCAGCCGTTGGGCAGCTGAATAAAATCCTTGTGAACTCCGGGCTTGTTTGTCTTTATTTTGGTTGGTTGACAGGAAAAGATAAAAATGACGGACATTAACAAAATCACAAATCGTTGCATTGTAATGTTCCTTTGTTTTCTTTTTTGATCAACATGAAGATAATAAAAATTAAAAAACAAAAAAGAAATTTTTAATCATTCTCCAGGCTTAAAGCAAGCTACCGAAATATTCTAATCACTCAAAAAATTTAAATTTTGAATGATCGTCCCCGGTTTCCAGTTCGCAATTGACAATCATCATTCGATCGATTGTCAATATCTTTTAAAACATTTAATTCTTCAATCCTAACTTTTTCAAACTGCCGCTACTCAGTTTTTTGCAACCACACAATGAATGCATTCCAAAGCTTTCCCTACCTTATACCCCCTACACTCTTAACTTTTTAACAATCCTTTGCCGCAACTGGAAAGGATCATCGGCCGGCAGGTTACGCAGTCTGCGACTCAGGGCATGGAATAGTTGCTTTTGCAGGCGGTAGATTTCCACATTTTGCTGAATGGGCTTTTTAAACCGGGATTCATCCAATTCCACAAACTGATCAGTTAATTTTTTCAATTCCACTGGACGGCCATTTTCCTTTAACCAAACCCAGGCCGCATGGATAGCCGCGCCAAGCGCAGCGCCTTCACCTTTCACGAGCAGTGTTTCGGCCTCAAAAATATCGGCAATAGCCTGCAGCCAGACATCCGATTGGGAAAGGCCGCCGGTCACGCGGATTTGAGTGGTTTTAATCGGCAGGCGTTGAAAGCCATCGTACAAATTCAAAACAGCGCCTTCCAGCACTGCACGTGCTAAAATTTCCAAAGTAAAATCCGACAGGGCAAAACCAAAATAAAGCGGCGCGGCCTGGGGAAGATCCGGCGTGCGTTCGCCAGAGTACCAGGGAATGAGTAGACGACCGTTATTGCCCGGCGCTGTTTTTTGCAGCAATTCATTAAACTGCTGGTGGCTCAGGTTAAACTGTTTTAAAAACAGATTATAACCATTGGCCAGATTGGACACACAAAGCAAAGGTAAATAGTGACCGGTGGCATCGCAAAAGGCGGCAATTTCGCCTTCCGGATCAATAAAAGGCTGTTCCATAAAACTGTAGGCCGTTCCGCTGGTGCCCAGGCTGATAGTCACAATGCCAGGCTGCACATTACCGGTGCCAATAGCGCCGTACATGTTGTCGCCACTACCAGCGTCAATTTTGCAGGCGGGATCAAAGCCGAACTTTTCAGCCAAATGGGGTGCAATGTTGCCAATGGTCTGGTCAGCAGGTTTTACCGGAGGCAGTTTTTCAATCAAATGAGGATCGATGGCTTCAATGACCTTTTTTGACCATTGCTGTTTGGCCGGATGCCACAGCGCCATCCCGGAAGTGTCGCCAGGCTCCATGACGCGTATGCCTCCGGTCAGGTAAAAATTGATGTAATTGTGTACCAGAAAAAAGGTAGCCGTTTTATTGTAGCGTTCCAGTTCATGGCGGTACATGTGAAAAATTTTAGAAGCCGTATAACCTGTTCGTTGCGTGTTGCCCACTTCTTCAATCATGGTCTGATGGCCGCCGACCTTTTCCGTTAGGATTTCACATTCTTCAAGCGTGGAAAAATCGTTCCATAATTTACTGGTGGGACGGGTTAATTCTCCCCTTTCATCCAGTGCAACCAGCCCATGTTGCTGCCCTGACACAGAAATGCACTTGATCTGTGCTTGATTTACCTTCGAAGCCTTTAGACGTTGAAAAACCATATTTACCGCATCAATCCACATGTGCGGATTTGATTCACTCACCCCTTCGGGCTGATCTTTTAATACGCCATTGAATGTGTTGTATTGTGGTAGATCCTGGTCGTAATTCACTGAATCAACCAAGACGACCTCTTTTGAATCCAGATCAATGACCACCAATTTGCAGCTTTGCGTGGAAACGTCTAATCCGGCAAATAAAGCGCCCATTTTCTACCTCCATTTTTTCTCTTTTGAGTAGCTATTACCTTTAGCTCTTTGTAACCGGCTTTTTATTCTGCTCCGGATAATTTTCGGCAGATCGCCCCAGCTAACCAGCGCCGTCCAATTCTTGGCAATTATACAAGCAGGCATGCGTTTCGCAATTCAACAAACCTGTCAAACCATCGTTAGCTTAAAGCGTCTGATTAAGTGTTTAATTAAACGATGTTAAAAACTACGTTCGTTTCTGTTTAATGCAATTTAATGTTTAGGCCTGCAAAACACAAGCAGCAACTTGTTTTTTCCTTTTAAAACATAAGCCCAAAAGCCCCCGACCTAACATATTTAGATGAAATGGTCCAATTTGCCGATTGAACCCGCCGCTATTTATTTACATTTACGATTCTTTATGTTTTATCCGGTTACTGCGCCAATAAAGTAAATATTTACGAATAACCGCTGGTTTTAAGTTCGATTCTTTATTTAAGGGCAAAAATTTTCTTTAAATAGAATACTCTTTCTTCTTATTACCTTTCAACTCTTCTTCAGAGCCCTGATTACCGGACGCAATAAATACAGATTACAACCAGAGCGACCGATCATCAGCGCCAGAGCTGCGGCTACCGCGCCAATCCAATAGAAATGTTTGATCAGAATGAACAGCGAAATTGCAATCAAACTGACTTCAATAATAGTTCCGGTTGTAATCGGACCGGTTCGGCGATTGGCCACCAGAATAGCCCGCTGAAAAGAGAGCATCACCGACATGGCCGGCAATAAAATCAGAATTCTGACCGGCAGTCGGGAAAAGTCAGTCAACTCCTGCGTTAATCCGGAAATTTTGTGAAACCACAGGTCGTGCAACGGAGTAAAGTTAATCAATTTTAAACTAGCGCTTACAAATAAAATTAAAATGATAGCAAAACGCAGCAATGGTTGAAAACCTTCGTTTCGTTCTCCTAAAAAGGTGATGGCCACCTCCTGAAAAGACAGGCCAAAGCTGCGAAAAATAAAAATGAGCGAATTAATCACCGGCAGCACGGCCAGTGATTCCAGAGGCATTCTGCTATGCCCTAAGAAAAAGGTGATCATTGGCTGCACGGCTAGAGCAATTAACGACGTTAAAGCCAGCGGATAATAAAATTTAAAGATGTTGTTGTAAGTCAGTAATTCACTCTCTGCTGGCTCCGTGTTCTGTAATTTCTGCACCACCTGCCAAGCCATTACTTTACTGGCAATTGCTTCAACCGTAACGCCCACGCTTAAAGCCATGGCACCAACGTAAGCGCCTGGCAATTTTAAAATGAAGGCAGCGGTTAGCCCGGCACTGGCCATGGAAATTAAACGAATGGCTGTTCCGTAAGCGACGCGTCGCGTTAAATTGTGCCGGATCAGCAAGCCCTGGTAAAAACGACGATAACCAATGGCGCCGGGCCAGGGCAGCAAAATCCACAAAGCCCCGTGTGTGAGTCTGGCTACTTTTTCAGGTAGTTCCATTAAATCGATGGTTAAAAAATAAAAAACAGATGGCAGCAGAACAAGCAGCATCAATCCCGTTAGAATGCCATTCAACCAGTAGGTGAAACGTTTTAATTTGGTAAATGAAATGTGGTCGGTTACCAATGCCGTGGAGGCGCTGAGCATCATAATGACTGGCGCCTCAATAATCAGGGCAAAAGCGAAGGCCACACCGTAAGCTGCTAAATTGTACTTTGGCTCAGCCAGGCGGGCAATTACCGCCGCGATAAACGGCCCCTCAACGGCCATCATCAGCCAGGTAGCCGACAGCGGATACCAGAAGACAAATATTTTTTTTATTGTTAATTTCTTTTCCATAAACTCTAATTTTTGGCAGAAGGTAAAGAAAAAATCGATTTCTATCCAAAAGATTTTAAATCTGAAATCCAAAACTCGAAGAACGAAATTTAAATAAATTTTTACGATAACCTGGTGCCCAATGCTATGGTTTCGTCGAATTATTTTAAGAAATCGCAGGCCGAGCCTTTGCAAAGACTAAAGCGTACTTCTCATAAAAAATTTTACTTCGACACAGTTGATGCAAACCAAAGCTTCGCTACTCTTAACTCTTCAACCC
>JAGHBR010000128.1 GCA_021160885.1 Caldisericaceae bacterium | reverse complement strand
GTTCAATTTTGGCTGGAGGTTTTTTTGGATATTTTCGAAAAGTGTCGCCGCTTTACCCGCGCAAAAGAAGTTATTGAAGCAGGGATTTACCCTTACTTTCGACCACTCTCCGGAAATGACGGACCACGAGTTTACATGGAAAGCCGCGAAATTATTATGATTGGCTCCAATAATTATTTGGGCCTGACCCATGACCCACGCGTAATTGAAGCCGCTATTCAAGCAACTAAACAATATGGCACCAGCTGTTCAGGTTCACGTTTTTTGAACGGGACACTTGACCTGCACCATCAATTGGAAGCCAAAATCGCTAAATTCATGAACCGGGAAGCAGCGCTGATTTTTAGTACCGGTTACATGGCAAATCTTGGCGGAATTGCCACCTTAGTAGGCAAAGACGAATACCTCATTTTAGATAAATCAGATCACGCTTCCATTTACGCCGGTACCCAGGCTACAAATGGAGCTATTATTAAACGATTCCGACACAATGACATCGAAAGTCTGGAAAAAATCCTTTCACAATTGGAATATGATGTGCCCAAATTAATTGTCAGCGATGGCGTTTTTAGCATGGAAGGCGACATCGTACGCCTGGCCGAAATGATTCCATTGGCGCGAAAATACAATGCGCAAATTTACATTGATGAGGCCCATGGCGTTGGGGTGCTTGGAGAACATGGACGCGGCGCCTGCGAGTACCTTGGGCTGGAGGACAAGGTGGAGATTGTAATGAGCACCTTTAGTAAATCGCTGGCATCAATCGGGGGCTTTGTCGCCGGGCCCCAGTATGTGATTGACTACATCAAACACCACGCCCGTCCATTAATTTTTTCGGCCGCGCCTACTCCGGCAGCCACGGCCACCGTCTTAAAAACCATAGAAATTATTGAGACAGAACCCGAACACATGCAGCGTTTGCATCAAATTAGCGATAAAATGCGCTATGAATTCAAACGTCTTGGCTTTGACATTGGCGATAGTAAAGACACTCCGATTATCCCTCTCTATATCCGCGATGATGAGCTTACCTTCCTATTCTGGAAACGACTCTTTGAAGAAGGCGTTTACGGAAACGCGGTTATCAGCCCGGCTGTAGCGCCAGACCAGGCTCTAATTCGCACCAGTTACATGTCGACTCACACTGATCAGGATCTGGAAAAAGTATTGGAGGTGTCGGCCAAAGTGGGAAAAGAATTGGGTATTATTTAATAAAGGATTTGAAAAATGGCCATCGAAGTTTTTGCCGTCCGTACTAAAAAGGAATTTAAAGAATTCCTCAATCTGGAATGGAAAATAAATCAAAATACACCCAACTGGGTTAGTCCATTACGCATGGAGCGCGCAAAGTTACTGGACAAAAAGAAAAACCCTTTTTTTAAACATGCCGAAATGGAAATGTTTTTGGCTAAAAAGGACGGTAATCTGGTTGGTAGAATTGCGGCTATCGTCAATGAAAATCACAATAAATTTCACGGGGATAATTGGGGTTTTTGGGGATTTTTTGAAAGCATTAATGACCAGCAGGTAGCCAACGCTCTTTTTACAGCAGCTGCAGATTGGCTTAGAGCAAAAAACCGTGATAATATGGTCGGCCCCATGAATCCTTCTACCAATGACGAATGTGGTTTATTAATAGAAGGATTTGATACCCCTCCCTTTGTCATGATGACCCATAGTCCGGACTATTACCCTGCTCTTGTGGAAGGATTCGGAAACAAAAAAATCAAGGATTTGTACGCCTGGTATTTAACAACAGAAACCGCACTGGCCAATATTACCGACAAATTGGAACGAATTGCCAATAAAATAAAAGAACGGCACAGCATTACCTTTCGCAATGCAGAATTGAAACACATTAAGCGCGAAGTTAAATTAATCAAAGAAATTTACAACGACGCCTGGAGCAAGAACTGGGGCTTTGTGCCTTTTACCGACGAAGAGATTGATTACCTGGCTGGTCAATTGAAACAGATTGTGGATGAAGACTTATTAATCCTGGCGTTAAAAAACGATGAACCGATTGCCTTTAGTTTAACCATTCCGAATATCAATGAAATTTTGGCAAAAATTCCAGATGGCCGGTTATTTCCCACCGGTATTTTTAAGCTTTTATTCGGATTTAAGAATATTAAAACGGTACGCGTTATTACCCTTGGCGTAAAAAGAGAGTATCAACATCAGGGCCTGGGCTCCATTTTTTACATTGAAACGATTAAACGAGCTGCCCAGAAGGGAATTACTGCCGGTGAGCTTTCCTGGATTCTGGAAGACAACCACCCCATGAACAGCGCCATTCAAGCTTTAGGATCAGAACTGTACAAGCGTTACCGCATTTACCAGTTTCCGCTCAGTACCTGAAATTGATTAAGAATTGAATATCAAGTACTTGTCCTGCGTGCTTTGAGGCAAAAGGTGGGGGTCAAAGCCGCCTAAACTTTGAATCCTTAATAGCCGGACTATGGTGATTACCAGAAATGCCTGTTCAAAAGAACGTTTTAAATCTCCCTAATCAAGAAAATCAAAGCTTGATGCCTGACTTTAATTTAAGGTAATCGGGTCAACATCAACCACGATTTGCTGATTTTTTTGTCTTTTTTCCAGCAGCGAGCCCAGACCTTGTAAAATCAACTGTTTCGTCAATTTACCCGTCGGATCGGTAGCCGGATTTAATTTTAAACTGACCACCCAGCGGTGCATGTTGTTCATTCTGGGAATAATGCCCGGCGCCGGTCCTAAAATCTGGGCATAGTTTGAGACCTTCTTTTTAAGAATGGCCGTAATCTTGCGCGCCGTGTTCAACGTTTCCAGAAAATCCTTATTTAAAATCAGGATTTGAATCATGCGCACAAAAGGCGGATAATTGAAGTTTTTGCGGTGTTTTAATTCTTCGTTAAAAAAGCCGACAAAATCGTGTTTGCGGGCGTACTGAATGGCGTAATGCGTATAAGAATAGGTTTGCACCATCACTTCGCCCACTTTTTGCCGGCGCCCGGCCCGCCCGGCCACCTGTGTTAATAGCTGAAAAACGCGCTCTGGCGCTCTGAAATCCGGAATGGACAGGCCCACATCGGCGGAAATGACGCCCACCAGCGTAACGTTGCCAAAATCCAGCCCCTTGGCAATCATTTGCGTGCCCAGTAAGATGTCCGCTTCGCCATTGGCAAAAGCCTGCAAAATATTTTGATGGGCGTTTTTGGAACGAGTGGTGTCCCGATCCATCCTCAAAATGCAGGCATTGGGAATAACCTCTTTGAGGGCTTTTTCAATGCGCTGCGTACCGGTACCTTTGTAAACGATTTGTTTGCCTCCGCAATTGGGGCAAAACTGGTAAGCCGGCAGGGTGTAGCCGCACAAATGACACTGTAACTTTTCACCGTGCGCATGATAAGTTAAACTGATGTCGCAATTGGGACAAATCGGAATGTAGCCGCACTCCGTGCATTGTTCAAAGGCGGAAAAACCGCGCCGGTTCTGCAATAAAATCACCTGCTCATTTTTGGATAGCCGTTCATTGATTTTATTGATTAACAATTCAGAAAACAACCGTAATTCGCCCTGCCCCACTTTTTTGGCCTTGCGCATGTCAATAATTTCCACCTCAGGCATTTGCACATCGTCAATGCGTTTTTTCATTTCGATCAGCGTGTACTTTTTCTTTAAAGCGTTGTAGTAGCTTTCTAGACTGGGTGTTGCCGAACCGAGCAAAATGACGGCCTTGTTCATGCGCGCCCAGTAAATAGCCACGTCGCGGGCATTGTAGTGCGGATTCAAATCTGTCTGTTTGTATGTGTGTTCATGTTCTTCATCCACCACAATCAGGCCCAGATTTTTAAGCGGCGCAAACAAGGCTGAGCGCGGGCCAACCACACACTTAATGCGTCCCTCGTAACAGGCATGCCAGTAATCAAGTCTTTCGCCCAGGGACATCTTGCTGTGAAAAACGGCAATCTCATCACCAACAATCTTTTTGAATCGCCTGACGGTTTGCGGAGTTAAGGCAATTTCCGGAATCAGAATAATGGCCGTTTGTCCACGCTCAAGTATCTTTTTCAAAATTTCGATGTAGACCTGGGTTTTACCGCTGCCGGTTACGCCATGGATTAAAAAGGTGTTGAATTCCTTTCTTTCCAGGAAAGGCGTAATGGTTTGAATGGCGTGTGTTTGTTCTTCAGTTAATTGTACAATGGGTGGTTCCTCAACGTCTTCAAATTCGATACGCCGTTCAACCTTTTTGGTTACGATTTTACACAGGTCATAACGACACATTTTGGCCAGCGTTGCCGCTGACATACGTGTCCCCTGCAAAAATTGAGAACGTAAAATTTCCTGCCCCAGATGTTCCATCATGTAAGCATCAATTTCGGGTCGACGCTTTAAATATTTCTGAAAATCCTGGTATTTTTCTTTTAACTGAGTGTAAGCTTCGTTGATTTTAACAAATTGCCTGAAAAGTTCTTTGGCGCTGGCCTCAATGTATTCTTTTTCAAAATAAACAAAGCCTTTTTCTTTTAACACATTCAGCAGGTAGTAATACGAACCATAGCCGAATTTTTTGCGGTAGTATGTTTTTGTGTTGCCCGGGTTCTCGGCAATAATCAAAAACAACTCACGCTGACGCTCGGTCAGAGTGTGATCCGGTAAATCTTTAAGGATGAAAACTTTTTCTTTAACGGCTTCTTCGATGCCGCGCGGCAGAGCCAAAAACAAGGCCTGTCCCCAGCTGCTCAAATAATACTGTGAAATCCATTTGGTCAACTCCAGCATCTTTTCGGTGAGTAAAGGATGCTCATCTAACAGGTCAACAATGTCCTTAACCTTGTTAAAGCCAGGCCGGTCGCGCTTCATGACCACCAGGCCGGTTAAAAACTGCTTGCCAAAGGGAGCCAAAACGCGCATGCCTGCTTGCACAGAGCGCAACTCCGGTGGAACGCGATAACTAAATGTTTGATTGATGGGCAGATTAAAAGCCACTTCGACAAAAACTTGATCCATTCGTTTACCTGATTTTTTTTTGCAACCATTCCCAATTTATTGGAATCGAGAATTAAAATCTACTTTAATTCCTGGAAAGTTGAATGAAATCGAAAAGTTAAGAGTAAGAAAGTTTAAGTGGAACTAGAAATTAGGAACTGGGAACTGGGAACTGGGAATTGGGAACTTGTTAAAAATTGTTTTCAGTTTGAAATTGTACCACCGCTTTCTGAGCGGTTGTCAGCACCAGTGAGCTAAAAATCTCGTTTTCACGGGATTAACGACTCGAGAGTCGTGCTACATTTTGTACGACCGCTTTCCAAGCGGTCGCTACCCCAGCGAGCTCAAAAATCCCGAAACGGCAGGAATGATGACTCAGAACGTCGTGTTCCACACTTAACTCTTACACCCTTAACCCTAAACCCTTAACTTGTAACAGCAGTAGCACCGCTCTCCATAGCGGTTGCGAGCGCCAGCGAGCTGAAAAATCCCGCTTGCGTAGGATTAACGACTCGGAGAGTCGTGCTACAATTGTGCGACCGCTTGGAAAGCGGTCGTGAATGCTGGTTAGCAAAACTAAGTCTCATTTACATGGAATTAATGACTCAGTGAGTTGTTTTACTTTTTTGATGATTTCGTATCTCGAAATTCGTGCTTCGAATTTTTAATCTTCGAGATGTTGATTATTTCGTTCAAATCCCCCCTTCAATTCCCCCCTTAGTAAGGGGGGAAAGTAAAAGGGGGGATTAAATTGGTTTATGAACATAAACCATCCTGAATTCAAAAAATGAGCATTTACGGCAAAAGGTAAGGGAGAACCGTTGTACTGGTTTGCAGGAATTGGTCTTAAAGCGTGGTCAATTTTCCTTCCCTGTTTATAGGACACTGCTGCTTCGGAGAATACATCAATTGTGTAGCAAATGCGTTGAATTTGGCGGTCCATGTACTGACGTGAAGCGTTAAAAGGCTTTTCTCGTACAAATACAGTAGAGAAGATTCAAACGTTCTTTTGATTACGTTTCAAAGCAAAGCGTACTACAAATCTTAACAACTCAACAAATAAACAACTTACTCGTCACCTGTCGCCTGTCACTCGTCACTTTGTCCAGTAGCCTATTTTTCGAACTCGCTAAGGAGGAAATTAACTTTTAATTTTCTCCAGCGCCCACTGGTAAATGATCTCCACCTGTTGTTTGATGGTCAAATGCGTTGTGTCCAGTTCGCGGGCATCTGCGGCTTTTTTAAGCGGCGCGGCGCTGCGGCTGGAATCCAGTTCATCCCGCCGGGCAATCTCTTTCTTGATCTCCTCCAAATCCATTTGGATGCCCTGGCGTTCCATGTCCAATTGTCGGCGCCGGGCCCGTTCTTCCAGACTGGCCACCAGAAACACTTTCAGTTCGGCATCGGGCAGCACCACAGTGCCAATGTCGCGACCGTCCATGACCACGCCGCCCTCCCGGGCCAATTGCCGTTGTTGTTCAATCAACACCTGACGCACACCAGGATAGGATGAAATCACGCTAATCACCTGATTAATCTCAGGCGTGCGAATCAAGCCGCTTACATTTTCGCCATTCAAAAAGGTACGCTGTACGCCGTCAATAATTTTCAGACTGATTTTAATCTTTTTAACATGTTCAACCACAGCCTGTTCATCATGAATATCAATGCCGGCCCGCAGCACCGAAAGCGTTGCCGCCCGATACATGGCGCCGGTGTCAATGTACAAATAGCCCAGCTTTTTAGCTAAAAGCCGGGCTGTAGTACTTTTACCCGAAGCGGCCGGACCATCGATAGCAATGCGAATTTTTTCAGGCATGCTTAATCCTTCATGCGTAGGCCTTGTTCTTCCTGCAGAAACAGCCAGCCCACAATCTTACCAGGTTCTACTTCATCGGTTTCACTCCAGTACTCCTGATCGCGATCGTATTGCGAACTGGTGTCGTCTTCTGGAATGGATTCGATTTCTTCCTTGATTTTTTTAATACGTTCCTGCCACAGTTTAAAATTTTCCGGACGTAAATCGATCCAACCTTCGGCCGCCCATTTTTCGATGTTTTCCCTGGTGATTTCCAGCTCATTGCTACCGCGGTAGGCAGGAATTTTCATTTCCGGGCCGCGCAACAACTTTTTACCATCGGCCATTAAAATGGGAATACCGATGGAAAGAATCTCGGCTCGCAGTTTGGCATCGGTTCTAATGATTTCCTGCGCACAATTGGACAGAAATTCCGGGCTATGTTTCAGCACTTCGTCCATGGTAAATTTGCATCGCTTTAGCAGGTAGGCTTCGTACAAAAGCTTGCTCAATTTGGGCGGGCCTAACAATTCAAAGGCCACGCTGTCGGATTTATACTCTTTTTGCAGGCGTTGCATTTTTTGCAAAGCGCTGCCTCGCAAATAACCTGCCCGGTAGGTCGGCCCCATGGTCGCGTTATCCAGAGCGTTAATGATGTCGTGCCCGGTATTTCCGCCTTTAATCTCCCAGAGTACCACATTGGCGATTTCTTCCGGGGTAATGAATTCCATTTGTCCGCGCGAGGTAATGGCCGTAAACTCTTCGTAACTAAAAATACCATTTTCACCGGTATCGATGTAAACTTTCTTCAACGTATCGTTCAGTGGTTTCCAGGGACCTTTGCTCATTTCCCGTTTCAACTTTCCACGCAAAGGGATGGCCTGTTCCGGCGGACAATCATAAAGTTGAACCGGTTTGCCGCCTTTACGAATTTCGCCGTACTCGATCTTTTTCCAGGCAATGGCGGCCGTGGGTTTGATTTCCTTGGTAATGGGCGCATCCGGTGTGCGGGCCATCAGCCACAAAAGCAGCGTGTGGGAACCGGCAATTGCCGATTTGCTCAACAACATGCGCGAGGGTTTTTCTTCGCTGTGTGTGTAGGGGATGTTTAGACCCATGCCGCCGGTGCCGCTGGTTCCGATTTTTACGTACACTCTTGTCTTTGCACGCTTCATTGACTCGTACAAAATCTGAATATGCCGAATCAATTGCGGTGTGTACTGGGTAATCAAAAGTCGTTCAATAGCCGAAACTGTTTCATCCTGCTTTTCCGCTTTTTTCACATTGTCCAGCGCTTTTCGCACTTCAATGGAACTGGTGAAGATGTCCTGGTAAGCCAGCGCTGTGGCCGAATTCACACAATCGACGATGATGTCCGGTTTGTGTTTGGTAATGACCTGAGATAAATAGGAGTGTTCCAGAATGTCCTGGTTTAAATCATCCAGAACATCATGCATCAAAATTTCGCGGTTTTGCGGATTGGATAGTATTTCATTGCGCGTCAAATCCTTCAGAGAATCCCGAACAAAAATATTGCCCCATTCCGGTACGTAATTAATGGAAGGGTCAATTTTTTTCATGATTTCAACCGCTTCTTCAGCCTGTTGTTTTAGAAGAGACAGAATGATCATTTCCGAAGGTTTTTCTTCGATCATTTTTTTGCAAACCGCCTGACCAACCAGGCCCCAACCGCCTAAAATAAGTGCTTTTTTACCTTTCACTTCCATAACCTACTTTCTCCTTTAAAAGGGCTACTTCCGATTTATTCAGATAACGCCACTCTCCCGGCGCCAGTCCACTGGCTTTAATACCGGCGAAAGAGATGCGTTCCAACTCTCTGACTTTGTAGTGCAAAGCTTCAAACATTTTTCGCACCTGACGATTACGGCCCTCGGTAAGTTCGATTTCAACCAGGCTTCCATTATCTACAATGCGCAACTCAGTTACTTTACAGGGCTGAGTTTTAGCGCCATCGAGTTCAACGCCATTTTGCAAGCGATGAATGTCAATGGGGCGGATGACTCTGTTGAGCAAGGCCCGGTAAACCTTTACCACTTTATAATTGGGATGCAATAAGCGATGAGCCAGGTCGCCGTCGTCCGTTAGTAACAGAACGCCGGTTGTGTTGTAATCCAGCCTTCCGATGGGATAAATTCTTTCCGGAATGGCGATTAAATCCAGCACCGTCTTACGATTAAACTGGTCGCTGGCCGTGGTTACCACACCTTTGGGTTTATTTAATACGATGTAAATAAATTTTCGTTTTGGTTTTACCAATTTACCTTTAAAGGTAACCTTGTCTTTTTGTTCATCAATAACCACGCCCACCTGATCGACGACTTTGCCATTGACCTTAACCAGGCCCGCTCTAATCAGATCGTCGCATTTTCTTCTGGAAGCAATTCCGGCATGTGCTAAAAATTTATTCAGACGCATCATGGTGTCCGCTTAATCCTCTGTTTCACTTTTTTGTCCGACTCTTCATCAGGCAATGTTTCTTCAGATGGAATGGTTTGTTGCTCCTTTTTTTCATCTGCTGAAGGCGCTTTTTCTTCAGAATTTAGCAGGTCCTCAGCATTGGCAATGCCTAATTCTTCCGGCGCCAATTGTTCCAGAGCCACCTGATCCAGGCTTTCCAGAAATTTATCGTCGCTCTTTAAAATTTCATCGATCTCTTTCAATTTTGGCAAATCATCCAAACTTTTTAAGCCAAAGTATTCCAGAAATTCGCGCGTTGTGCCGTAAAGCAGAGGATTGCCCGGCGCTTTTTCACGGCCCACCACGGTAACCAGATTGCGCTCAATTAAGGTGCGCATGACTCCATCAACATTTACACCGCGAATGTGTTCGATTTCCTGCTTGGTGATGGGTTGTTTGTAGGCCACAATGGCCAACGTTTCCAGCGCTTTTTGGGTTAAACGCTGCCCCTGTCGGGCCTTGTACAGTTTGCTGACAATATCGGCAAATTGCGGTCGGGTGACCATTTGAAAGCCGCCGGCCACCTCCACGATTTGCAAGGCCGAACCTTGCGCCTGGTAACGCTCATTGAGTTCTTCAACCGCCTTGCGAATCTCCCGCGCGCCCATGCCATCCACAATTTCTTTAATCTTTTGAATAGACAATGGCGAATCGCTGGCAAAAATTAAAGCCTCTATGATCGCGGTTTCATTAATTTCCATAATTACGCTGCTTTTTTTAGTTTGATTCTAATATCGTCGTGAATATCTGTTTGCCTTACTTCCACCTGCCCTTTGCGCACCAGTTCCAGTAAGGCAATAAAAGTAACAATCAACACAATTTTCTGTTTAAACTGCTTCATTAAATCCTGAAACAGAATCATTTTTTTGGATTTGAGTTCATTGAGTAAAAATTCCGTTTGCTGTTCAACCGTTACATCGATGCGCTGCACCTGGTGATGGGTAATTTTGGGCATATTGTCCAGGGCCCGTTTAAAGGCGATGATTAAATCGAACAGAGTGACTTTTTCCAGATACTCTTCCGTGGAAGGTTCTTTGGTTTCCAGTTTGATGAAATTAAAATCACGTCTTGGAAAATATTTGCGCCGGACCTCTTCCTTTTCCTTTAATTCATAAGACACATCCTTAAACCGTTTGTATTCCAGCAATCTTTGCACCAGTTCGGTGCGTGGGTCGTCGGGTTCCTCTTCGCCATCAATAGTCAGTTTGGGCAACAACATGCGCGCTTTAATGTGCATTAGAATGGCAACCATTTCAATGAAATCGCCGGCCACATTTAGATCTAGCATGCGCATGGCCTCGATATACTCTAAGAACTGTTCCGTGATTTTAGCGATCGGGATATCGTAAATATCCACTTCATTTCTACGGATCAGAAATAAAAGTAAATCAAAGGGACCTTCAAAGATGTCTAATTTAACGCGATATCTCATCCCATTTTCATCGCTTTATGTACATCGTCCATTGTTTTTTCGGCCACGGCTTTGGCTTTTTTGGTGCCTTCGTTCAGTACATCCCATACTTCGTCCATGTGCTGTTCGTAGTATTGCCGTTTTTCACGCAGCGGGGCAAAAAAATCGGCAATCTTGTTTGCGCAATTTTGTTTGCAGGCTACGCAGCCCAGCACGCCGCTTTCACAATCTTTTTCGATTTGATCCACTTCTTCGGGATTGAACTTCTGGTGATATTTAAACACATTGCAAATTCCCGGATGTCCGGGGTCGTTTTTGCGGATTTTTTGCGGATCGGTAACCGCCATGCGCACTTTTTTCTGGATTTCTTCCGGCGGATCGGAAATCAAAATGAAATTATTGTTTGATTTGCCCATTTTATGGCCGTCCAGCCCGGGTAAGCGAGAAAACGTAGTTAACTTGGGTTCCGGTTCAGGAAAGACTTCGGCATAGGTCTGGTTAAATTTTCGGGCGATTTCACGCGTAATTTCCACATGAGGTAGTTGATCTTCGCCCACCGGTACCAGATGCGCCTTGTACATTAAAATATCGGCGGCCTGCAAAACAGGATAGCCCAGATGTCCGTAAATAATGGTTTCGGCGTGCAAATCACGAATCTGCTCCTTCAAAGTTGGATTGCGTTCCAGGCGCTCTTTGGTAATCAACATGGAAAAGATCAAATGCAGTTCGGCATGTTCCTTGACTTTGGATTGCACAAAAAGCGGCAAATCGGGTTTAATTCCGGCGCTAAGCCAGTCTATGATCATTTGCACGGTATTTTCTTCAACAGAAAAAGCGGCTGCCGGATTGGTTGTCAGGGCGTGCCAGTCAGCCACAAAAAAGTAGCAATCGTATTCATTCTGCAATTTCAACCAGTTTTCCAGAGCTCCGGCGTAATTGCCCAGATGCAGGCGACCGGAGGGACGCATTCCGCTTAAAATTCTTTTTTTCTCCATTGTGTCTCCCATTGATTGTCTTTATTTTTTTAAGAAATTTTAATTTACAAAATGATTGGCATAGTAACAAACCGAGTTTTGGCAGAAAATGCGAGAAAAAGCAAGAGTAGATAGACGGTTGAATAGGTGATTGGTTTAATAGTTAAATGGTTTAATGGTTTAAATTTAAAAAATAAATAAGTGAAAATCTGTGTAAATCAGTGGCTCAAATAGTTGAATGGCTGGATGTTAAGTGGATTAGCCGAATTCCTTTTCCAGCCCCCTTCTTTGTGCACTTGAATGTTTGTTTAATGATCAGGAAAAGGCCCTCAAATCAAGGAAATAACCGTTTACTCCGCAATGAGTCCGTGTAAACTCTAAAGTTCGGAAAAGTGTATTTACTTAACCAACACCATTTTACCGGTTTTTTGAATATTTTGTTGGTGGCTTGTAAAATGGATTTGGTACAGGTAAAGGCCACTCGGTAATTGATTGCCATTAAAATGAATCTGCTTTAAGCCGCCTGTGCTAAAGCTAAAGGGTTTTTGCCAGACTCGCTGTCCTAAGCTGTTAAAAACAATTAGGCTGACCTTGCCGGCTGATGGCAACTCAAAACGGATTTGCGTGGCATTGTTAAACGGATTGGGAAAATTGCCGATTAACCTGAATTGTTGCGGTTGACTCGGGCTGGCTACTTCTAAAGAAGAAAGCTGATCCAGTTCAAAAAACTGCACGATCCTGCTCATTAAAGAGTCGCGTTGATTTTCCTGGTAAATGGTTTCAAAAGGAAAGCCCATGTAAAATAATTTACCGGCTTTGCTGCCCCCAGGGAAAAGGCCTTCGAAACAGATTGCTGCCCCCTGTCCGTTGGCGTATTTCAATGCCTGCTTTGCTCCACCACGCGGCGTAATGGCGTCCGGATAAGGAACGGCATACGTTCCGTAAAGCCCATTGTCAAAAGTTAATTCCAGACCTGAAAATAGCGTATTGGCTTCACCAACCACCTCATTGCTTCCGGCATTGTCTTTTACATAATCCGCTTTTAAGAAATCGCTAAAAAAGAATTGATCGTAACTGTTGCCCAGATTAGCCAGATCATAGCCTACTTCTGAACCACTGACAAACAAGCGACCGCCATTTTGCAAATAATTTTTCACAATGACCTGCTCATCCCGATCAAAGGTAGCGTCAAGGTAACTTTCATCCCCCAGCAAATAAAAGACGGCTGGATAATCGTTTAATGAAACCTGGCCCTTTTTCACCATTTCATTGGTTGTGGTTTCAAAGGGAATGCCCGCCCTGGCCAGGGCTTTGCCCCAGCTAACGACAAACGGATGATTCACCTCATGCCAGCGACCGCTGGAAGCCGAAGTACGGTCAAAGCCATCGACAATCAGAACTTTTGCCTTTTCATCTCGGCGGTAAACCCCGTAAATGTCCGATGAAACACTTGGATTTTGCAACGTTCCTGCAGAAAAGCTGCGTATTTTAACAAAAATCATTTGATCATCATGAACCGGAACACTCCATTGCAAAGTATCTTTGGGCACTGAAAAGCTCGAACTCCAGCTATTGCCATCTGTTGAAAAATAAAGACGTACAGAGCTAACATTTTCCAGACCTTCCAGTGACCAGTTAATTTTTAACCGCTCATCTACCTGCACCAGATCAAGGCGCGGTTGTGGGATATTGCCCGGCGCTCCCTGACGATTGACGTAATATCTGGGAGTGTAGTTACTAAGCGAACTGTAATAATACGTTCTGTAAGAAACACGCCAATCTCTACCGGAAGATTCCACCACAAGCAGACTGCCATTGTTATTTTGTTTGACTACCATGCGCACATGTCCAACTTTGTGCACTGCATCCCCGGGCTCCGCTTCGCTCCAGGAAGTGTATGGTAGGGTGATGCCATCGTCCATCATGCTGGTGGCGTAGTGGCGGGGTAAATTCCAGCAACGGGACACGAAGCCGGAACAATCCACGCCCACAGCCGAAGGGGTGCCGCCATTATCGGTGTAATTGTCGCCGGCGTATTTCAAAATCTCAATGCCATAAATAAAAGCTTCCAGCGATTCAAAGCCACCCCACTTGTACGGCACCTGTTTATTCTGCCCCACTTTAATCCAGTCCGGCGTGCGCACCTGATTGCCGTATGAATCAGTTACAACACCGTTCGTCAAATTTTTGGCCGTGGCCGTCCATTGCACGGCAACATATTCATCGCCAACGGCCAGCGCATCGGAGGGTAATACTTGCGGAAAATCTTCAAACTCGTTTACCTTGTGTAGTTGCCCTTTTGGCACTGCCTCAAAATTTGAATCCAAAAAATTGTAATGCCTGCCCTCAAAATAGGCATCCGGATATTTTAATTCAGAGGGATTTTGCGGATTAAAAAAGGCCTGTAAGTTCCAGCGAACAATCTTAATACCCTGCTCAGTTGTAAACATCTGGTAAAATTGCCCCTGCTGGCCAATGTACCAGTCGCGAAAAATTTCTGTGTAATTGTTTACCGGAATCTGCAATTTTAAAAGCAAATTGAAATCATCATCAAAAACGCGTAGTTCCCGTCGGACACGCAGGGGCACCTGTTGTTCAAAAAATTCTAAACTCAAATAATGACGATTGGCTTCGTCGTGGCCCAGATAGCGGACACTGGCCAGAGATGTTTCTTCTAAATGCAGGATTTTACTCCTGCCTTCATTTGATTTTACCTCAAAGGATTGCTGATCCAGTTTAATGGTTTTAATGTTTGCTACATTGCCCTTCAGAAAAGGCTTTTTTAAGCTGCTTTTAGATATGGTCACAGCCGCCGATGCTTGATCGCTGAAATTGATTTGTAACTCCTGCGAATTCAGGAGATTAAGGGTCTCAATGATTTGTAAAGGCGATTCAGGTTCAAACAAACGCACGGGCCGCCCATCCTGATAAAAATACAGTCGGTTTTGCGAGAGTACCACAAATTCATCTTCAGATTGCCACACAAAATCATCGCTAAAAGGCACAATGGTCATCGATTTTAACCATTCATTTTTAGCAAAAACTTTTAACCGATTTTGGACGGCATCCAATAGAATTATTTTGTCCTGTGCAACGCTAAAAGCCTGTGGTCCATAATTGGCATCGGGAGCCTGGCGAAAACCGACCTGTTTTTCACCATTGCCCCAGGCAAGCTCTAAAATAACCTGCGGATTTTGCGCATTTACACACGTTAAAAAAATTACTACTACCAAAAAAGCGTTCAAGAAAATTTTAAACATAACAACCCTTTAATTAAATAATTCAGACAAACCTTAAATAAATCCTTTTATTTTTTTGTTAAATGTAATTAAGTTTCAAAATAAAGCCTAATTTTTAATTTTATTCTACCTAAATCACAAAATCTGTTAATTAAAAAAGGTTCTAATGAATTTAACCAGAATCACACTTAGACAGAAAATTGAAGTGTGCAAAAGCAGAAACAAGAAATTCAAATAAAAAGATACGGTCTCCATGTAGCATGAGGTTTACTGGCCATCAATCGCAAATAAAAAAGATGACCGGGTTTTTTCGGACTTTTAAGCAACTTCATGCCGGCCATTTCTGGTGTTCGGTTGCCTTTTTTGGTATTGCAGGCCACGCAGGCGGCCACCAGGTTGTCCCAGGTATCTTTACCGCCAAAGCTTTTGGGGATCACGTGATCGATGGTCATTGGACGATTGTTTTTGCCACAGTACTGGCAGGTGTGATTGTCACGTTTTAGAATATTTTTCCGATTTAGGGGAATTTCACGATAGGGCTTACGAATGTAACTGTGCAAACGAATCACACTGGGACAGGGTAAACTCATGGAAACAGAATGAATGGCGCCTTCATAACGTTCCACCAATTCCACCTTTTCGGTGTACATCAGAATGATGGCCCGTTTAACGGTGGAGATGGCCAATGGCTCATAATTCTGATTTAACACCAGCACTTTACGATTTAGCATATTGATCGCCCTATTTAAAGTTAAAATAAGCTACGAACTTCTACAAAGTTCCGTAACAGTTCAGGTGAAAAATCGGCCGCATCTTCATTTAGTGAGTTAATTCGTACCATGCCTCTGGCATGAATAAAACGCCTGTCTCCCAGGGCAATAGCCACATGCGTGATGGATTCTCCGTTTTCTGAAAAAAAATAGAAATCGCCTTCACGGGCCGCAGCCGGATCTTTGGAAACTGGTTTGCTGTCTTCAAACTGCATCCAGGCATCGCGACGCACATTTTTACCTAACAGCTTACAGGAAAGCTGTACCAGCCCAGAACAATCCAGGCCGTACGGTGTTTTACCTCCCCAAACGTAAGGTACGCTTAGAAATTTTCTGGCAGTTTGTACCAGCTCTTTGCGCACAAAATGCGGCATTGAGACAAACGCTTCGTTTTTAATAAATCCTTGCTGGCCGTCTGGCAACAAAACCTTAAACCAGCCTCGCTGTTCCGAAACAACCGGTAATTTAGCTCCAGCACAGGCCCACCTGATGACTTCAGATGACGTATCGGGCTTTTCGTAAATCGCCTGAAATAAAGCGTTTACCAATCTGAATTCAGCATCAGGTTGCGGGCAAACCTCTACTTGATGTTCGTTAATCCAGCCTTCGTAATGGTCCTCGGTTTGCACCCTTAAAAAAGAATCGATTTTTTCCAGCATCTCCAGCTTTTCCCAGAGAACCGCCTGGGTATCCACTTCACAATGAAAGGTAGGTTTACGGTAAATATTGGCCAGCGTAACGTTAACAAAATATTGCATCTTTTTTCTCTAAATTAATTTTTTACTAAATGTAATAGACTAAATCAAATGGAGCAAGTATTCTTTGTCAATTTTGAAATTGGAAGCAGGAATTTCAAGAACAAATGCTTTGGTAGAATGGAGAAAAAATGTTAACCCATCTTGAACAGATTTTGCCGAAAATATACTATAATAAGTACGTTTGTAACTTATAAGTTATTGTTTTTATTGAACTGAATTTTCGAAATCTTGATGTAGTGCCCATAC
>JAGHBR010000302.1 GCA_021160885.1 Caldisericaceae bacterium | reverse complement strand
GGCGTAAACGAAACGTATTGCAAATCCGCCTGACTGGTAATCAGGAAATAATCGGTTTGATTTGCATCATTGTCCGTTACAACATCTCCGGTTGAAACAGCGGTTACAAATATTTCAGCGTCAACCACAACGGAATCTTCGGGAGCCGCTTCGGGCACTGTTACGGTAAATTCAAAAGTAGCATCGGTTCCGGCTAAAATCGTATCAACACCGGAAGTTTGTGCCTGCTGAAAATTGTAATTCGGTGTAAAGGTCAGATGAATGGAATCGACCTTCACCGTGTAATTACCTGAATTGCGGACTTTCACCCGAATTTGATCTTTTTGCTCCCCCCTTTGTACCGTTTTTGGCGATGGTACCGTAACAGACAGCAGATGCACCGGTTCCACGCTTAATTCACCGTCATCGGTGATGGTGCTGCCTTTTAAACCCGAATAAACGCCACTACCGGTAAATTTTAATTTAGGCGTGTAGTTACCGGCTGAAACCTGATCCGAAACCGCTTTGGCCCTGAATTTTAGGCGATTAACGCCGGTCTCAAGCGTCAATGGTGAATCAAGACTGGTGGAAAACAGTTCGCCGGCAAAACTGAAAGTCGTATTGCTGGTATCCAGCGGCACCACATCTCTGCCTGGATTTGTAACAGAAACATAAAAATTCACCGCCTGATTTAAATTAACAACTTTTGGAGAAAGGCTGTTGCTTTGATAGCGGACACCGTACAGAGTAAACAAAGCGGTATCTACTCCGGTAATAAAAGCGCGCACCTGAGAGCTGTCCACATTCTCGGGGCTGGTGTAGGTGGCTTGGGCCTGACCGTTAGCATTGGTGGTTACAGCGTAACTGGATAAAAATCCATCTGAATTTAAAGCTTCAAACGAAATTTTCTGATTTGACAGCACATTACCATATTGATCTTCTACCCGGGCACGCAATAGTTGACCGTTACCGGCAATGCCCGTTCGATAATTACCAGAATCGGCCACAACTGTAAAGGCCTGATCCGGGCTTAAGCTGGCGTAAACATATAAATTGCTCAAACCTGAGCTACTGACAATCAAGGTGTCTTTGTCAACCGTTTGACGCAAAATCCATTGCGTGCTGGCCCGGCCGCTGGCATTGGTTGTCGAAGAAGAAGGATTGACCTGGCCATTAGACGTTGCCTGCCAGTTAACAGTTACACCGCTGACCGGATTGTCGTAGGCATCAACCACCTTAATGCGTACTGAATCGCCATAGGTGGTAGCCACCGTGTCCTGTCGATTATTTTCTGAAATCAAAACTAGGTGGTCGGCTGCTGCAGGTTGCGCCGTAATACTAAAGAAAACGTTTCCGCTATTGAGCAAGTTTTCATTGTAGGCGGTAACCTGATACAAACCACTTTTGCTGCCGGGTGCAAAATAGACAGAAGCCTTGCCCGTTTGATTCGTGGTAACAGAAGCGCTCGGCGAAAAGGCAAAATCTCCGCCGCCGGTCGGATAGTTCAAAACGGAAAAAGTTAATGGCACGCCATCTACCGGATTGCCCAAACTATCCGTTACTTCAACCACAAGCGCCTGACTAAGCTGGGTTTTAACCACTCCTGTCCGGGCGCTGTCATTACTAACATCAGCCCAGCGACTTACAGTATTGGCCTGCGATTCTAAAACATTTGCCGTAAATTTTAAAGAATCAGAAATGGACTCAACAACAGCGTAAACGGAATCTTTGCCAATGGTGTCCTTTAATTTCCATTTACTACGCGAAATGCCCAAAGCATTGGTTAAATCAGAAGTTGGATTTAAAGAGCTGGTCGGGTCCTGAACCTTCCAGGCAACGGACACATTTGGAACAGGATTGTCGAAGGCATCCAAAACTTTAACGGCCAGCGAATCGTCTAACTCGGAACCGGCAGATCCGCTAAAAGTGATGGAAGAAACATAGCTCATTGTTGCCGGCGCACCGGCATTGACCTTTAAAATTCCTGAAGCAGCGGTAATTGTACTGCTGCCATATTTTTTATGAATATTTAGCTTACCTGAGTTTACTGTGGTAAAATTAAAAGTGTTGGACGCAGTGGAATCAATGCTGGTAAAATAACCGATGGAATCCCCTGAAGCCGACCATTTAACAGGAACATCGCCTAAATAGTTACCGTAAACATCGTAACCGGCGGCGTACAACGTCCAGCTTTCTCCACTGGCAGCGGTTGAATCATTGAGCTCCACGCCACCATTGTTGGCCGCTGTTCTGATTTTTAAGCTGGCTAATTCGGCCTGATTTACCGTAATCGTTCCTGTCTGATCATCTGTCCAGCCATTGCTGTTACTGGTAACCACCGTTCCTGTGCCGGGTTTTGTGGGATTCAAAGTTACAACATAGGTATTGGTATTATCGGAACTTAATCCTGTCAAACTGCCGGTAACCGACCAGTTGACATTGGCATTTGCAGCAAAGTTATTATTGTTATCGTAACCGGCGGCATAGAGGGTGAGCGTCTCTCCGGCGTTTAACGTAACATCGCCAATTTCCTGTCCGCCGCCGTTTGCTTCATCCCTAATTAAAACATAGGTTACTGCGCCGGCAGTTACCATAATGCTGCCTGTCTGATCAGAAACCTGTGCGTTACTGGCTGCCGAAGCGCTCAGCGAACCGCTGCCTTTTTGATCGGGTGTAAAAGTCACCGAACTGGTCGGATTGCCAGGCGAAATAGCGCCTGTTAAGCTGTTTATAGTCCAGTTAGCCGAAGTTAAACCAATGTAATTGCCATCGGCGTCATAACCAACTGCGTAAAGGGTTAAGGTCTCATCCGCGGTAATGGAAGTGTCCCCTAAAGTCTGTCCGCCGTCCCAATCGGACGTTTGCAAACGCAATTCAGCCAGAGCGCCGGTTGAAATCGTAATGGTTCCGGTCTGATCAGCCGTGGCCCCTACGCCAGGCGTCGCCACAATTTGACCGCTACCTCCGGCCTGAGTTGGATTAAAAGTGTACTTGGTACCAGTAGCATTCACGGTTTCCAGCGTACCGGTAGAACTCCAGGTTACATTTGTGTCGGCAATGTAGTTGTCGTACTGGTCATAGCCAGCAGCGTACATCGTTACTGCGTCATCGGTGGTAATATTCAAATCACCAACTTCACTGCCACTATTGTTGGCTTCTGTTCTGATGAGAACATAGGATAAAGAAGCTGCATTTACCGTAACCAGCCCACTCTCTCCTTTAATATTGGTATTGTCACTATTGACTACTCTGACAGTAAAATCACCTTTAACAGTGTCCGAAACGCTGAAACTTAAAGTGCTGTCATTGCTAAAACTTAAGCTGGAAGAAGGGCTGACCGTGGCCGTGTTGCTGCCCGGCGTGCTGATGTTGACCGTTTGTGAATTAATCACGCCATTGCCGTACTGATCCCGCGCCGTGATGGTAAAATTGACGCTGCCGCCAGCCGTAATGCTTTGATCTGTAGAAGGATCAAACGTGTAGTAAGAAACCGAACCGGCTTCGACATCTACAGAATAGCCACCGTCGCTTGAAGCAGCGCGCAAGCTGGAATCAAGAAGGGCATCGTAACTACTGGCAAAGGCATTGGATTTTGACAGTGTAGTTGGCATGGTCAGGCCAAAAACCACACTTAAACTGTCAATCACATCAAAAGAAGAGGTTCTGATAAACAGAGAATCTGTGGTATTGTCAAAGTACCAGGTGGCATAACCGGGTTCATTCGGTTGAGACTGGCTGTTTTGCAAGTAGGCCGACGCGCCGTTAATGTAAATGGCGTTTACTGAAGGCACATTATTAAAAGGAATTTTAATAGCAAAGCGATCCAATTTGCCCAGGCCCTGAGCGCCGGCCAGATCAACATCATAAAAACGATAACGAAAGATGGTGTAAGCTCCTGCGCTTGCAGTAACCGGTGAAATGGCAGCGGTTACGCTTGAAGTCAGTTTTTTATTATGAAACAAAATAGCCATATTAGAACTGAGAGGTCCCAGTCCAACGCCAGTGCCGTAATAATAAGTTAAGCCCTGGCTGCTGTTTGCCCCAATACCTATAGTTGCCGTTCCGCCTCCATTGTACCCGGAGTCGATGGTGTGATATTGCATTTTAATCAGGTTGGAATGTTCAAAGAGAATTACTTCAAAAATCAATGTTTTAGTTTGCCCCAGATCAGAATCAACCGCATTCCATTGTACGATAACCTTTCGATTGGGGGCGCTGCCTTTTACCGTGTAAAAAACACCTCCATCATAGCGAGAATCCGTAATAATGTCATCCCAGTAAGGCGCAATAATAGAATCAGGCCCGGTTGCCGAGGGCAATGAATCATTGGTTGGATAAGAATTCGTCCCTGGATTCTTAAAACTAATCCAGCCATTGGGCGAAATAAATAAACTATCGTGTTTAACACCGTAAAAAGATATTTTAAAGGGCAATTCAACACCAACTGGAGCCTCATCATTAAAGCCTGGCGCAAAAATTTGATTGGAACTGGAATTGATATCAATCCACTCGTAGGGTACGGTCACAGTGCCTTTGGAATCGGTCCACATGTGACCAAAAGAGTCATTTCCCCCCTGGTCGGCCCAAAGTGAGGTTATCACCCAGATTAAAGAAGTTAAAACTAACAGGCTGATTTTATTCATTTGAAACACACCTCTTTTACCTTGTCATACCTTGCTGAAATTGAAATTCAGCTTGACCAAGCTGTGTTGTTGGCTGTCCGTTTTGCTGCACGGCCAGCCACTTTATTTGCCCCCTGGACCGCCCCGGCCGGGAATTGGTAATATTCAATTGTACCGTTAAACTGTTTGTGTTAAAGGTAGTATTCGGAGCAAATCGCAAAATCAATAGTGAATCCACTTTTTCCCAATGTACCACATTATTGGAATCAGGAAATTCTGGATCATTTTTTAACCAAAAGTTTTTTACATCAGAATCAATTTTTACCGGTGTAAAATTTGTGTTGGCCGGAAAGCTAAGCGCAAAGGCATGGCCTGCATTACCCACGCTCTGCAACTGGATGCTTAAATTCCAGTTTTCTGCTCGTTGTGGCGTAAAATTCGTTTTTACAGAAAGCGAATAATTTTGAGCCCAGAGGAAACTGTTTAAGATTAAAAATAATGAAATTATCAAACTTTTGCTTTTCATCGTCTAAGCTCCTTCACCATTCATTTCGTTTATTTTATTAAATTTTCAATATCGTCCAAGTTAACTTCTTTCTCAGTGATGCAAGACACAAGAAAAAAAATAATTCAAAACCAGGCGGCTTAATGCTTAGGAGACTTGGGAGTAACATGTTTTACGATATCTAAAAACGCTTTAACCACTTCGGGATCGAATTGTTGACCACTTTGTTGTTTTAAAACCTCCATGGCCTGTATTTCTGAAAGCGGTTTACGGTAAGGACGCTCAGAGGTCATGGCATCGTAGGCATTGCACACCGCCAGCATTCTGGTTTCTATTGGCAGCTCTTCGCCGCCAATGCGATGCGGGTATCCCTTACCATTGTAATACTCATGATGGTGCACGGCCATATCTACCATAAGCTCATTAAATCCGGCTGCTTTTAAAATTTTCCCGCCTTCCAGGGTGTGGGTTAAGATTCTTTCCTTGATTTTTTCATCTTTCGATGTATTTGTAAGAGACTTATTGTAAAGTAAATAACGATCGTCAATGGCTGTTTTACCAATATCGTGCATTAATGAACCCAGGCCAAGTTGTTTAATTTCACTAATCGGGAATCCCAATCTTTTGGCAGTGATAGAAACATAATTGGCCGTACGGATTAAATGACCTTTATTAAAGGCAAATTTTGCTTCCATGGCGTACAACATAGCTCGTACAGTGCGAGCAAACTGATCACGGTATTCATCAGACTGCTGCACCTGTTCCAAAATAAAGGCGCTTTGATTGGCAACTACCGAAATTAAATTGAATTCTTCCAGAGTGTATTTCGTGCCGGTAACTTTGGGGCCAAAGACAACCATGCCGATTATTTTATTTTTAGTGTAAATAGGGCAAACCACATCGTTCTCAAACTGTTTAAGGAATTGAAGTTCATCCGTAAACAGATTGTCTTTCGGCAAATCTTTTAAGTAGATGGGATCTCTAAAGGCACGCAAAATGGTAATAATATTGCTGTCTAAATAAATTCTAAGTTGTTCGGTATTTAAAGAACGTAAACCTTTTTCAACCAGAACGCCCCAATAATTCTGAGTTTTCTTTTCCCTGGCCATAATGAAGGCATGACTGCTACCCATTTGGCCCAGAGCTGTCAGTAAAAACGATCGGAGAACTTCTTTGGAATCTTTACCGATTTGTATTTGCTCACTGATGGTCAAGATATTCTGAATTTCAAGCTCTCGTCTTTTAATGTTTTTGTTTAACTCTTCCGCCCCCTGCTGAAGGATGTAAAGACTCTTTTTATAATGTTCCTTTTCTTTTTCTATTTTTTTAAGTTTTGATTCAAGATTTTCACTTTTCAGTTTTAAATCCTGAATAAATTGCCTTGCCCAGTAAAAGCTGGCGCTTAGCAAGAAATAAATTAGCGCCTGACTTATGATCTGAAAAATAAACTTCGGTATGTAGCCCACCAACCCATATACCAGACTGCTTCCAATCAACAAAAGGCCTGTCAGATAATTGAGCTTAATAAAGGATTTTTTATTTAGCAGCAGCGAGCTGCCTACCAGGCAAAGAGCAGGTGCAGCAATAAACAGCATGGTTCCGGCAGAAAGCGGGTAAAATCCGCTAAACAAAATCAGAAAATCACCTCCAAGGATTGCAGCAGCTAAAGATTGAAGAAACTCTTTTTGATAAAAAAAGATGACCCAGGCAACTAAAGTTAATGACTGGATAACCAGCCCGGCTAAAGCTAAATAATAGATAGCCGAATGAACTTTTGCCTGGGGAAATGAGAAGATCAGAATGCTAATAACCAGTACGGCGCCATGTACGCCGGCTAAGATACCGGCCGCATTCCGATTCAGTTTATTTAGAATCGTAATCATCATTTTAAAATAGCTCTTAATAAAATCAAAAATTCTTTACCGTCATTTTCGACTAATTTTTTATTTTTCATAGCTTTTTCATAGGAAGGATTTATTTCGAGAGCGCGGTCAAATTCGTTCAAAGCCTGTAAAAATAGATTGCGGCACTGAATTAAATGCACCACTCCCAGACTGTTCCATAAATCAGCGTATTCGGGCTTAACCTTAATGGCGTCTTTCAATTCCTGTTCATATTGTCGTATTTCCCGCTCAGTTAAATTGACGCCATCGTACATAAATTTCAGGTAAAAACTGGTACTAATCAAACTACTGGTATCCTGCGGAAACAATCTTTCCCGCTGATTAACCAATAAATGAATGGCCTTTTCAAATTCAGAGCGATCAATATGTTGTTCAATGCTCAAAAATTGTTCCTCAGTAAAGAGGGGGGATGATTCTTTTACTTTTCTTAACAATTGCCTGGCCCGATCAATTCTAATGGAAGGCGGAGGCAGGTACGAGCTCTCACGTTGTGTGATAATGCTTTCCAGATAGGTTATGGCCGTATTGTACTGAGCTTCGTGGTAGTTAGGATTAATTCTCAGCGCTTCCTGATAGTAATTTAAAGCTTTGATGAAATTTTTCTTGTTGGTATAAGCCATGCCTAATTTATTGTAAACATCAGCGTAATTGTAACCCGATTTAACCACACGATTCAACAGATTAATCGCCTCATCATTTCTATTGAGCCGCGTGTAGGCAGTGGCTAACAGGATGAGCGCTCTGTTCGATTTTGGATCGATTTCCAGGACCTTTTTAAATGTCTTTAAGGCATCGGTTACTAAATTGTGTTTTAAAAACAAAGTACCTAATTTTAATAAAGCGTTGGCATTAGGCGCCTTGCTAATTCGATCCGAAACTTTAAATAAAAATTTTCTTTCGTCTATGGTAGATTGATGAACATCCCTGACAAAATTCTTAATATGTTCTTCCGGCGGGGCAGCTTGTTCGCCTTTCCGCCTTTCGTAGTTAAAAGTTTGAACAGTAATTAACCGACCTTTCTCAAATATCTCGCAACGCACTATTCCCTTAGCTTTGTTAGTAGCGGTTTGTACATGAAATATTCGATTACCGATGGCCACATTGTCATTAAATCCTATATCAGGCATGCTCACATCTCCCCATAACCGGAGCTAAACTAAGTGCAATTATTTATTATTTTACAATGAATTCTAGAAAAAGGCAATTTATTTCTTGAATTTAAAGTCCAAAATCCAAATCTGAAAAGAATTCTTCACCTTTTTCAGGTTCTGGTTCTTCTTTTTTCAATAATTTTGTTACGACCTTTTCGAATTCTTTCTCCTGGTCCGGGAAGATTACAAATTCAAAATTGAAGGTAACATCTTTAATAGGAAAATCATCAGGTAAATCGAGCTCACGCAATCTATTTTTAAAACGATCGACAGCAACATTGATGGTTTCATCTGTAATGCCAGGCATTAACAATACCACCATCCCCGGATCAAGATAAGCCAAAAAATCTTCCGTACGAACAACCGAAGCCAATTGCTGCACCAGCAGACGGTCAAAACGATTTACCTGATTCTCATCTAATTTTTGCAATGATTCCGGATTACTCAATTGAATAGACAACAAGCCCATAGAACTGTTTTGTCTTAAAACACGACTCTTTTCTTCCTGTACACGTTTTTCAAAATACTTTCGGTTAGCAATGCCTGTATTTTGATCGACAAAAGTTTCTCCGGCCGCCTGCTCGTAAACCTGTAAATTGGTAAAGGCCAGATTAATGGTGTTGCTTAACACTTTGAAAATTCGCTGATCTACTAAATCATAATCTCCGCCAAAAAGTTTCTCGCCACAAACCATAATTCCGATCAGATTTTCATTGGCCAGTACAGGGGCAATCATGCGGGCTTTTGTTTCTTTTATAAAAGGCAATAAATCGGCTAGCTCTCCCCTGAATTTCATTTCATCATAATAGATAATTTCACCGCCGTTTTTAAAATATTCTATTAATGGATGCGATTCCTCTAATTTAAAAACATTTTGCTCAACACCAAATCCTTTGGCATAAAACTCGCTAAAATCACCTTCTTTTTGATCTTTTAACAAAAGAAAGGCGCTATCGCAGCCTAATTGACCAACCAGAGTAAGCAAGGCTGTGTTTATCAACCCGCCACGATCATGAATGGTGAACAATTCGTTACTCACCTGAAAAATCTGGTCAATTTCATGCAACCGTTTTTTTAGATTTTTTTCTATTTCAATAATTTTGTCATTAGACCTGTCGAGCTCTGCTTTCAATTTCACAATTTGGGCGGTTAGATTCTTTTTTTCCCGACTGGCATTTACACTGTGTGTTAACAGTACAAACTGATAATAAAAATCATTAAACATTTGCTTTACAAAAGCATCTTTCGAATGATGGGCAACAATTAAGTATTGTTCTGGAGCTAATTTTAAAGCAAAGGCCTCATCTACAAGTAAACCTTCCGGCGGAATCAAAAATTTGTTGAGCGGTTTTAATTTTAAGATCAAATGCCGGTCAATAATCATTTTTAATTTAACGGTGTTTTTTATCTTATATTTCAGGTTTTCAATTAACTCATTCCAGGTGTCGTTGTCTTCTTTCGAGGAGTATAAGATATTAACATCATCACGAAAAGGATAAATCAACTCCTTTATTTGCGCTTTAAATTCTTTAAAAATTTGAGCAGTTTCTTCAGCTTCCAGGTAGTTTTTTACCATCTTATTAAAAACATGATGGCTTTGCATCAAAATCTTATTTTTGATGGCATGCTTAACTACAGGAAGTTTCCACAATGTTTTTAAAGCATTCTCCATATCCAACCCCGCTAAAATGATTAAACCGATTTGAGCAATTTTTTGAATGTTTTGATATCAACATTCAATATTCGCGCGCTCTTTGATTTGTTTTTGTTTGTAAGATTAAAAACATACCGGGCATATTCTCTCTTTAATTCTTCCAGAGACCATTGTTCACTGGCAGCCTTAATCAAGGTTGCCGAAATTTTCCCGAACAATTTTTGGGGCAACATTTCGATCGTTATTTTTTGAGGCTTTATGTACATAATTGTTTCAACCACATTTTGTAATTCACGAATATTCCCAGGCCAATGATATTGCCTTAAAACTTCATAAACATTCGGCTGAATGTTTGGTTTTTTAATATTATATTTTTTTATGTAATTATCAAGATAAAAATCAAACAGTTGTGGAATATCTTCCTTTCGCTCGCGTAAAGGCGGAATATGAATTTCCAGGGTACTCAGACGATAATAAAGGTCTTTTCTAAATTTCTTTTGAGCCATTTCTTCTTCAAGATCTTTATTGGTGGCTGCAATAATTCGTGCGTGAACAGATTCTGTTTTTACGGCGCCAACCGGAAAATACAAACCTTCATCCAATACCCTTAAAATTTTGGCCTGTAAATGTACCGGCATCTCTGCGATTTCATCGAGCAGAATGGTGCCAAAACCGGCTGCTTTAAATTTGCCGGGGGTATCGCGCAAAGCCCCTGTAAAGGCGCCTTTTTTATATCCGAATAGCTCGGCCTCCAATAGCTGTTCCGGAATGGCGGCGCAATTGATGTGCAAAAAAGGATGATCCCGACGCTTTGATTTGTTGTGTATTAATTTGGCCAGCACTGTTTTGCCGCTTCCCGTTTCACCGGTAATCAATATGTGAACGTCACTTTGGGCAATAAAATCAATCTTTTCCAGAATATCTCTAATACCTGCCGATTGTCCAATAAAAGCAACATCGGATTGTGCTTTTTCAGAGGAAAGAGCATTCTCTTTTAGCTCCTCAATAGCCTTTAAAACTTCAGGAAAGTTTGAAAATGAAGAGCTGCCAAAAGGTACTAAGAGAAAGCGATGCTCAACAAACAATTGTAAGGTGGCAACATCTGTCTTCGTCGTCAGTCCGATGATTGTACCCGGAACACAACGTTTCTCAATTTGCTTAAGAATTTCACGCTCGCTACCATCAAGAAAATCGACATCCAAAAGCACTGTTGGGCTTTCATCCTCTTCCAGCGCTTTTTGTAATTCTTTAAAATCATTAAAAATTTTAAATTGAAAGATCGAACCATTCCATTGATCAATCAGCAAAGCGCTTCGCTCGGCTGAAGGCTCAAAGACTAAAACCTGTGCCATGTTTATGATTCATTTATTTTAATAAAAATCTCTTTTCTCAATTGTGCCAGCCATTTTTGATATTCCTTCTGCATTTTAAAATTCAGCGCCATTTGCTCAATTTGTTCCCAATCATTTTCCAAAGTTAATTTGTGCGCCTCTTCTCTGGCATTAAGCTTAACAATGTGATAGCCATAATCCGTT
>JAGHBR010000541.1 GCA_021160885.1 Caldisericaceae bacterium | reverse complement strand
TTATCCTCCCTTGACAAGTCCAAAAAAGTTAATACCTTATCAAAACGCCAGAAAAGGGCAAAGGGGCAACTGCACACCGAACGCCCCGCTGACTTTTAAACATAACACCTATTCAACTATTAAACCCTTATACTCTTACACCCTTATACCCTTATACCCTTTATTCCTCTCCCCCCTCATCATCTTCTTTTTTGCTTAGTTCGCTGATTTGTTGTTTGAAGAGCTGAGTTTGTTTGGCAAAATCAACCAAACGCTGGCGGACTTTTTCAAAAATAGAATTTTCGGTGTAGGAGCCGTCTTTGTGCCTTAAGCCGCATTTTTGACCGGTTAAAATGTACAGGCCATCTTCAATATTATCCACCGCCCAGATGTGAAATTTGTTCTCTTTTACGGCCTGCACAATTTCATCTTTCAATAACAGATTTTTAACATTGGCCTGAGGAATGATCACGCCTTGTGCGCCGGTCAATCCGCGCGACTGGCAAACTTTAAAAAATCCTTCGATTTTTTCGTTAACCCCTCCAATAGCCTGCACCTCGCCCTTTTGATTAACTGAGCCGGTCACGGCAATGCCCTGATTGATCGGAACGCCGGAAAGCGAACTAATCAGCGCGTACAGTTCTGCTGATGAGGCGCTGTCGCCATCGATGCCGGAATAACTCTGTTCAAACGTAATGGAAGCGGAGAAGGAAAGTGGCATGTCTTTGCCGAATTTTTCATAAAAGTAGCCGGCTAAAATTAACACACCTTTGTCATGAATTTTGCCGCTCAATTTTGCTTCCCGTTCAATATTAATAATCCCGCGGGAACCAATGTAGGTATTAATGGTAATGCGATTGGGCCGCCCAAACATGTGATCGCCCAGATCGTAAACAGCCAGACCATTAATTTGCCCCACTTTGTAGCCGCTGACGTCAATGTTAATTGTTTGTTCCCGTATGGCTTCATGGATTTTTTCTTCAATTAAGTTATGGCGGTAAATCAGGTTTTCGATGGCGTACTCCACATCTTTTCTGGAGACTATCTTACGGCGTTTTTGTTGTGCCCAGAATGATGATTCGCGAATGATTTTAACCAATTCGGCAAAGCGGATGGACAATCTTTTTTTGTGATCGGCCAGGCGGTAAGCGTATTCAATAACGGCTTCCACTCCACTGCGGTCAAAATGCAGCAGCTTTTCTTCGCGCACCACGCGACTGATGAACTGCACATATTGTTTAACCGTAGTAGGCGTTTCTTTTACTTCCACGTCAAAATCGGCCCGTACTTTAAAAATTTTCCCGAATTCTTCATCAAAATTGTGAAGCAGGCGGTAAAGGTAGGCCTGTCCAATCAAAACTACCTTAATTTTAAGCGGAATGGGGCGTGGGCGCAGAGCGGTGGTCGTTGCCAAACCAATCAACTCTGAAAAATCTTCAATGCGTAGTTCACCGGAACGTAAAGTGCGTTTGAGCGATTCGTAAGCAAAAGGATGTTTGAGCAGTTGTTCAGCATCTACAACTAAATAACCGCCATTGGCATTAAGCAGTGAACCGGCCTTGATCATGGTGTAATCAGTGTAAACAAAGCCCTGATAAGCCTTTTTTTCAATGCGACCAAATAAATTTGTGTAAGTGGGGTTTGTCTCAAAAATGACCGGTGAACCATCATGTTTTTTGTTGTCCACAGCAATGTTGACCTGGTATTTGTCGATTTGAGTCCCTTTAGGAAAGGATGGGGCGGTATCTGTTTCACTTTTCCCTAAAAAGGAACTGACGTCTTTGATTATGTCTTCAGCGGCCTGGTTTAAATAATTTTTGATTTCAGGGAAACCGTCATATTTTTCGAGTAGGTGGGCAAAGTGGTTGGTTACCACATAGCGGGCTGTTTTTTGTGTTAATTCTTCCAATTGATCATGCATTTCCCGGTCTAAAATATTGATGTTTTTAACCACTTCCTGAATCCGTTTTTGAACGTAGGCCAGATTATTGTTAATGCGGTCCTTCTCTTCCTGAGGGAGCAGCTGAAATGCTTCTTGACTTAATGGTTTTCCATTTTGGGTGGGAATGGTCAAAAAACCCATGTTAGAAGGTTGGATTTGAATATCCAGCGCATGAGCTTCAACTTCAAGTGTTTGCAGAAGTTCCTGCTTTTGTTTTTGGTATTTTTCAACGATCTTTCCGCGTTCATCATCATATTGCTTGGATTCCAGTGATTTTAAAAGATCCATGCGCAGAGTGCGGATTAATTTAGCAAAGCGGGATTTAAATTTACGACCTTCGCCTGGAGGAAGGATAATAGCCATTGGTTCGTCCGGAGCTTCAAAATTGTAAACAAAAACGCAATCTTTCGGCGGAGGCCCCTGCCGGGCAAAACGTTTAACCAGATCCATGACAATGGTGGTGCGGCCGCTTCCGTACCGCCCGGAAACAAAAAGATTGTACCCACTTTTATCCATTTGTAAAGCAAAATTGATGGAAGAAACGGCCCGTTCCTGACCAATTACAGTGTCCAGAGGATCGATCTCTTTGGTGCTTTCAAATTTAAATTTATCAAGATTGACCGCTTTCCTTAATTGATCCGGGATAAGTAAACACTTTTTTAACATATAATCTCTCCATTATTTTGGCTGGTTAAAATAAAATACTAAACTATAACAAATCCTTGCAAACAAATTTTGCATTAAATCTCTAATTTTAAGAAATTCTTGATTTGGGAGTGAATGGGGCCCGGTGGCTCCCCCGGCCTTCAAAGCCGCGTGTGTCCCGCTTGAGGGACAGGTGGGTTCGACTCCCACACACTCCCGCTATTTTTTAAACCTATTTTGATCACCCCACTTAAGAAATTGCTTTTCCTTTCGATAAAAATAATAAAAGGAATTTAAAAGGAGAAGACCATGACTTCTAAAGCTCGTTGGATGTATTTAAAACTGCGCTATGTGGAAATTCCCAAAATTCGTTTTAAAGCGCGGGTTCTAAGAGTAAAAAGATTGTTTAGTGGGCAAAAACAGGCAGTTGAATTGCCAAATCTGAATAAAGGTTTTTCTGCCTGATACAATTCTTTTTAAATTTTCCTGCATCAAAAAATTGGAAACTTTACTGCCTTAGTAAAAGTTATTTTTATTGACCTCTTCAAAAATACCCTTACAAAAATTTAAATTAAAACAACATAGAAACCTTTGAAAAAATTATTAAGAATGTCATTTCCGCGCAGGCGGGAATCTCTATTTTATTGTAGATATTGAATTCCGCATCAAGTGCGGAATGACAGGTTGAGAGAATCCCTGATTTTTTCAAAGGTTTCAACAT
>JAGHBR010000432.1 GCA_021160885.1 Caldisericaceae bacterium | reverse complement strand
TTTTGATCAAATCGAATTGAATTTCATATTTTGCAACTATTGAGAAAATTCTAAAATGATTTTAAATTAAATCATTTATTCATTTAACGCTTTTCTATTTCCTGTGGTAATATAATCTTAAAGATTGTGCCAAAGCCTGGTTCGCTTTCCAGTTTAATAAAGCCATCGTGTTCAAACACGATTCGTTGCACAAGGCTAAGGCCAATGCCCGTGCCATTGGGCTTTGTGGTAAAGTACAGATTAAAGATTTTGTCTTTCAATTCAGAAGGAATGCCTTGGCCACTGTCTTTCACAGACAGGATGATTTTTCCTCCTTCTTTTTGCACGCTAATGGCCAATTGGCCGCCGTTGGGCATGGCATCCAAGGCATTTTGAATCAAATTAGACAACGCGTCACGCATTTGGCTAGCATCCCAGAAAACTTTGCCATCCCAATCAGTTGTGAGTTCAAATTCAATCCGATGTTCATTAAATGTTGGCCGGTATTGAGCAATGATTGACTGAAGCCACTCGCTCAAAATAAAATGACCGGGTCTTACCGGTTCCGGTCGGGAAAATCTCAGGAACTCATTGATTTTTTGATTAATCCGTTTTACCTCATGGTAAACAATATCGGTTAATTGAGTGTAAAGTTCTTGGTCTTCAAGCGGCTTAAAATCCCGTTGCAATTGTTGCACAATGGTGCTGATGCTGTTTAAGGGATTTCGGATTTCATGAGCAACCCCAGCCGCTAACTGGCCAATGGCTGTTAGTTGTTCCTGACGCTTCATGCGTTCTTCCAGTTGCTTCTGCCGGGTAATATCGCGCAGCACTAAAATCCTGTTTTCCTGACCATCGCTGTCCTTAAACGAACTGTGCGAAACTAAAACAGATTTGAGCTCATTACCACTTGTAATTTCAATTTCCTGAATCTGCTCAAAAGTTTCTGAAAGATTTTCGAAAAAGGGACAACCACATTCAGCCAAAGATTTTTCGAGAACCTCCTGTCGTTTCTTCTTAAACAATTGTTCAGCGGATTTGTTGAATATTTTGATTCCCTTAATTAAATCGAAAACAATAATCGCATCACTAACATTTTCAATAATATTGGAAGAATAAGTTTCAATAACCATATATTGTTTATGCAAAATATCATAACGTTGACGTATGAAAGCGAAGGTTAAAATGAGCAGCGCAACCCCAATCAGAATCAAACTTAAGACCATCAATCTCTGGTAAATGCGCTGGTTAATGTTCTCCAACGCTTCGGTGGAAAGGCCAAGCCTGAATAAGCCAATATTTTTGCCCTGGTAAAAGAAAGGACTCTCTGCTTCAAAAATGCTGATGCTGTCAAAATCAAGAATTTTAAAAGCAGGCTGACCTGATTGTAAAATGGTTTGTTTAACAGGTCGATCCAAAAATTCCAATTGGCCGGCTGCGGCAATCAGGCCGCTGGAATCCTGCAAGGCTAAAAAAATGATATTGGGAACCTGGGCTGCTAAATCACGAATTAAAGTGCCAAAATCTGCCTGAGTTATTGTAGAAGCTGTTGCCATGTTCGATTTGCCCATCAACATTAAAATTTTTCCATCGGGCAAAAAGCTGCAACCCAATTGGTGCAGTACAGTATCTTGTCCGGAGGCCAGAGTTTCCTGCCAGAACACGGTATCACCACTGATTGCGCGTAATTCAAAGGCCTTGTTAAATAACTTATTTAACTGTTCTAATGATAAATTTTTAAACTTACCGGCAATTAAAAATGGTGTGTATGTAGAATCAATGAAGAATAAACCATCCAAATCGGCCTCGTTTAAGATCTGGTTGATCAAATTGTCATTAAATTTTTCGGACAAAATATTAAAAAGTCGCAGCATACGAGCCAGATGGTATTCGATGATTTGTTGGGTTTGGTGATTATTTTTTATTAAATTTTCGGAAGACATAACAACAGAATGGAGTGTAGCCTCCGACTGATTTTTCATTAATTCCAGTAATTCTTGTTTACTTTGTTGCATTTCAAAAACAGCATTGGCCATTAACAAAAAGGCAACCAATAAATAGAGAAGAAACAGGTAACGGTAGTTTTTAATAGTGGCAATGATTTTTTTTACCATATTAAACCAGCAAAAGTGAAAAAAGCCATTACCCAAAGGTAATGGCTTTTAAAAGAGATTCAACTATTTTTTCTTTGGTGTTGGATGTGCAATTTTAGCAGCGTATTCTTTGTAATTGAATGGTTTGTGGAAAGGATTCTTTTCATTATGACAGGTAATACAAAGTTTTTCATCCGGGACTATCAATCCGTTGGCCAGAGCTTTTTCATGATTTTTCATGACGCTCATCTTTTTGTAAGCGCTGCCTGGTCCATGACATGATTCGCAGGAAACGCCTTCTTCCATGGTTAGTTTGCCTTTTGGATCGATTTGAGCTTTGTCAACAGCAGCCATGGTGGAATGGCATTTGGTGCATTTGGGATCCTTGGAAGGATCAGCAATGCCATGTTCTTTAGCATATTTCAATGATTTTTCACTTTTTAATGATTCCATGGCTTTGGCATGCGGGCCATTCTTCCATATAGTATATTGTTTGCCACTTTTTTTAGTATTATGGCAAGTTTTGCATTTAGCAGCACCTACGTACTTAAAGTCTTTGGCAATGGCAAAAGTCCCCAAAACACTGAACACCAAAAACAGCATACTCAAAAATTGAATGGTTTTTCTCATTTTACCGTCCCCTTAAAAATTAGTTAGACATTTTGATATCATTATTAAAATAGTGATATCTTTAATTTAATTCAACTCTAAAGCATAATTTTTTTACTTGTTTCACCATCTTTATATTTTTGTTAAATTGTGAACAAAATTTTAAAATAATTAAAAATCATCGTATATTTGAGTCTCAGAAAATTAAAAGATAGACTGCT
>JAGHBR010000182.1 GCA_021160885.1 Caldisericaceae bacterium | reverse complement strand
GGTTAACGGCAGCACATACCAATATGAAATATTTTGTTTTAATAAAAAGACAGCCAGTGCCCAAATACCTAAATAAGCGCCGATGGTAATTACAAATTGCCAGATCGACTTTTTTAAAGAAGGGCTGGCGTAAGGGGCTGATTGTTGATTAATCTCCTTAAGATTAAGCGTGTTTGTCATTGTTTTTCTCATTAAAATTGAACTCATTAAAAATAACGAATTCAGGCTGTAAAAATTCTGCAAAATTGTAAAAGAAATGTAAAACACAAAACAGAAAACGGGTAATGCTAAGAATGTAGCTGCTGGAGATAAAAATCTTAATATTTGAACACAAAACCAATACAATGCTTTTTTCTTCAAAATATTCATTTTAAGGCGAGCTAATTCTTAGGCTATTCTTGTGCAAGCGTTTCTGATTAATTCTTTGTATCTACCAAAAGGGGCCACTGGAGTCAAGTCAATCGGTTCTCAGTTTTCGATTTCCTTTATTAATAATCCAAAAGATCTAAACATTGTGAATGGAGATTTAAAGGCTAAATCGATTTAACCTGTTTAAATTACTAAGATTAGCAAAATTATTCTTACTTGAAACAGATTTAAAAATCCGTTATATTGAAAAAATTCAAACAAATTAGGAAAATGCGTAGAGTTAAAGCGGTATTTGAATACGATGGGACCAATTATTATGGCTGGCAATTGCAGAAAGGGCAGCGCACCATTCAGGGCGAAATTGAACAGGCCCTGAAAATAATCTTTAAAAAACGCATCCCGGTCACGGGTTCGGGAAGAACCGATACCGGTGTTCATGCCAGAAATCAGGTGGCGCATTTCGATATTCCAGAAACAAATTTAAACATTTTAAAGCGTTCTTTGAATGGACTTTTAGCCAGCGACATCGTTGTAAAATCATTGGAATTTTGTGCTCCTGATTTTCATGCTCGTTTTGATGCCAAAAAACGTCTTTACCGGTACTATATTTCTCCTCAGCCAACAGCGCTGAATCGCAATTTTGCCTGGGCAGTGTGGCAACCGTTAAATTGGACGCTTATGCAGGTAGGTGCAGAAAGGATCAAACCTGTGCAAGACTTTCGTGCTTTTTGCAAAGTAAAAAGTGAAGTTAAACATCATCGCTGTCTGATTTTGGAAAGCCGCTGGTTGCGTAAAGAGGATTTACTGGTCTATGAAATTGCAGCCGATCGTTTTTTACATGGCATGGTGCGGGCCATTGTAGGAACGCTGGTTGCTCTGGGTAGCGGAAAAATAACACTTGCTGAAATGGAACGCATCATCGACTCTGGCGACAGGCGACTGGTACCTCAAACGGCTCCTGCCAGGGGGTTGGTTTTGGAAAAAGTGGAATATTAATGGAAATTATGAATTTAAAATTACGAATTACGAATTGGTAGAGGGAATGGGCGAAGTTTGAAGGATTTTGTTGTTTAGACGTTTGAGTTTTAATAATGAAAAAAATAATTAACTAAATTTAAGGAATTTAATATGAAATTTTTTATCGATTCTGCCAATTTAGAAGAAATCAAAGAAGCGGCCAGTCTGGGAATTGTGGATGGCGTGACTACCAATCCCACCTTGTTAGCAAAAGAACAAGGCAAACCTGAAGAGATTTTTAAACAGATTTGTGAGGTTGTCGATGGGCCGGTGAATGCCGAAGTGGTTTCTCTTGACTGGCAGGGCATCGTGGAAGAAGGTCGTGAACTGGCTAAAATTAGCGACAATATTGTCATCAAAATTCCCATGACCAAAGACGGTTTGAAAGCGGTTAAGGTGTTCGCTGCAAAAGGCATTAAAACCAATGTGACGTTGATTTTTTCGCCCATACAGGCTTTAATGGCTGCCCGGGCCGGTGCAACTTACGTTTGTCCTTTTGTGGGACGTTTAGACGATATTGCTCAGAATGGCATGGATCTAATTGCCCAGATCAAACAGATCTTCGAAAACTATCTGCTGGATACGGAAATCATTGTGGCCAGCATTCGGCATCCCATGCATGTAGTCGAATCGGCCATGATTGGCGCCGATATTGCCACCATTCCATTCAGTGTTATTGAGAAAATGATCAAGCATCCCTTGACGGACATTGGCATTGAACGTTTTTTAGCCGATTGGGGAAAAATTCAGAAGTAATGTTTGTTTAAAATTAAATGAAACACTATGTCTCAGAATCGTTTGGCCTGGTAGCCATGAAAAAAGTTAGGAGGTAGAAGTGGGAAGCCTGAAAAACGAATGAAGGGAAAATAGGGATCATAATATTTTGCATTCAATATAATTTGTAATTCGAGAAACTAAGAATGTTGGGGTTCTGATTGGAATTTGGCAATCAACTTGCTTAATTTTAGAATAAGGAAAGACTAAGAAGCTAAAGAATTATTAATTATTAAAAGGAGAAGGTAAAAATGAAGTTCTTTATTGACACTGCAAATATTGAGCAGATTAAGGAAGCCGCCAGTCTTGGCGTGCTTGATGGTGTAACCACAAATCCGACTCTGGTTTCAAAAGAAAAAGGAGAACCACGGGAAATTTACCGCGCTATTTGTGAGATCGTCGATGGTCCGGTTAGCGCTGAGGCAGTTTCTCTGGATGCGGATGGAATGGTAAAGGAAGGGCGTGAACTGGCCGCCATTCATGATAATATTGTGGTCAAAATTACCATGACTAAAGAAGGATTAAAAGCAGTGAAACGATTAACAGCTGAAGGCATTAAAACTAATGTGACGCTGGTTTTTAATCCCATTCAGGCTTTGTTGGCGGCACGAGCCGGCGCCACGTTTGTCAGTCCTTTTGTTGGGCGGCTGGATGATATCGCCACACCGGGCATGGAGTTGATTGGCCAGATTAAACAGATTTTTGAAAATTACATGATTGAAACAGAAATCATCGTGGCCAGTATCCGTCACCCCATGCACGTGGTCGAAGCCGCCATGTACGGCGCCGATATTGCGACTATTCCTTTTGCTGTGATCGAAAAAATGATCAAGCATCCGCTGACGGATATTGGCATTGAGCGCTTTTTGGCAGACTGGGAAAAAGTTAAGGCTAAACAAAAATAAACTTTGAGTAACAGGGAAAAACTGGTTAAAACTGAACACCAATAGATTAAAGGTGAAGCATCATGAAAAAAACATTAAGGGTCTTTTTTTGGGTAGCGCTTGGCGTTTTTGCCGGCCTGCTGCTGCATGAAATTTTGCCCATCCATCCGGCAGAGCAAAAACAAAATGTCGATACTGCCTTTGTGACACCGGCTCATGCCCAAAACAGCTCTGCTGAGGCCATTTCCAGCCATCGGCAAAATGCGATTACGCAGGCCGTGCAAAAAGTTACCCCGGCCGTGGTTTCCGTTAACGTGACCAAAATTAATCGATATGTACAGCGCAATCCATTCTTTGACGATCCCTTCTTCCGCCAGTTTTTCCCAGAATTGTTCAACGGCCGGATTATTGAACAACCGGTGGAATCTATTGGCTCCGGTTTTTTTATTTCTAAAGATGGTTATGTTGTTACCAATGAACACGTTGTTGGCGATGCCACTGAAATTATTGTGGCCATGGCCAACGGTAAAGAGTACCCGGCTAAATTAGTAGACAGAGATCGTGTTTCTGATATTGCTTTACTGAAGGTAGAAGGCGATTTCCCCAGCATTAAATTTGGTGATTCTGACGAATTACTGATTGGTGAATGGGCCATTGCTCTGGGCAATCCTTTTGGCCTGTTTGTCAAAAATCAACCGACGGTGACGGTGGGCGTGATCAGCGCGGTCAATCGTGATTTTTCGCCTCTGGAGGGCCGCATTTACGAAGACATGATTCAGACAGACGCAGCCATTAATCCTGGCAATAGCGGCGGGCCATTGTGCAATGCCGATGGCGAAGTGATCGGAATGAATACGTTCATTTTAACCGGAGATCCGCAATCGCATGGCTCAGTAGGGGTTGGTTTTGCCATCCCCAGTAATCGAATTCAACAAGTGGTTGAAAAGCTCAAACGGAGACGGGGTAAAGATACGAATGTCTGGATTGGCATGTACGTGTCGAATCTGAATCCTTACATTGCCCGTTCGCTGGGCTATCCTTCCACTCGTGGTGTGTATGTGCGCCGCCTTGATAAACACAGCCCGGCTGAAAAAGCAGGAGTACAATTGGGCGATATTATTGTTGAAATTAATGGTGAAGCAGTCAACAGCTATGCTGATGCTCAGGCCATCATTCTGTCGCTGGATTTACGTGTTGGCGATAAAATGCGTTTAAAAGTCTGGCGTGAAGGCAAATTATTAGAGATCGATTTGTTGTTGGAAAGATATCCAGACTAAATAAATCAAGTGCCCCATCGTATTCTTTTATTGGAAAAGCAGAGGAAAGGATGGAGCAAATATCATGAAATGAGGTAGAAATGTTACCAGAACGTTTTAAAGAAATCTTGCTTCTGACAATATTTGGAACGGCTGGTTCCATCCTGACGGGCTATGTGGTTTTCGGGAGATTCGTATTTGTTGTTAAGTCGCCTTTTTTTCAGTTTATGTCCGGAGGACTTCTGGCTTCCGTTCTGTTTGCCTTATTTTTTGTTCAGAGGGAAAAAGATGCGCTGTTCAGCGGTGTCATCATTTTTCTTTTTACCTATTTGATTTCAGGGGGGCACTTCTTTCTAACCCAGTTGTTGTACTTTTTAGGGATTGCAATTGCTATTTACATCTTTGCTCGATGGGTCTTTTCTGAATTCAGTAAATTAAAATTTTTACGTCCTTTGATTCTTATTAGTCTGTTTGCTGTTAGTTTCTTTCTAGTTCAACTTATTCTTACCCTCATTTACTATTCGGAAAAAATGCCAATATTGCCTTTTAAAACGGTACCAATTGGTGCTTTGATGGGATTGGGAGTAGCCATTGGTTTTGAAGTTGCAGATTGGGTAAGGCCAAAACTGGAGAAATTCGTATCTGAGTGAGCAAAGGAATTCAAATTTTTTTAAAGGAAATTAGTAAAACAATTTGGAAAGCGCATCTCCAGAAAAATATTTATTCGTAAAATTATTAACAAAGGAATAAATTAAATGATTACCAGAGAAGGTGTCCCAATTATTTTGTGGACAGGTGTAATATTTTTAATCTTTGTGATCTTGCAATTTATTTTCCGCATCCTGGCCTCGTAGTAACTAACTTGAAATCTGATAACAACCCCTCCCT
>JAGHBR010000435.1 GCA_021160885.1 Caldisericaceae bacterium | reverse complement strand
CCGGTATTTTCGCCTTCGTCTGTTTTGGTCGAGGCGCTTTTGTCGGTTCCACTGACTGATGATACCATTTTGACCAGCGGAATCTGACTGATCCTCTGCTGAATGGCCTCCAGACGCTGATCGGTTTCTTCCACCGGCGTACCAACTGGCAGACGAATTTCTACAAAAAATTCACCCTGATGCACTTCCGGAATTAATTCGCTGCCCAGGCGTGGCGCTATCGCCAAAATCGTAAACAGAAATAGCACAAACACCGAAGCAATGACCATGTAACGATTTTTCAAAGCTTTCTCAAGTAAAATCGGATAACCGTTTTCCACTTTCTGGTAAACTTTGTTAAATGCGGCCACCAGCAAAGCAAAAATCGGTGTCAGAATTAATTTGAAGAATTGAACCAACAAAAAGCCGAAAATGGTAAATTCTAAAAGCAAACTGTGAAAACTACGAAAGAAAATCTCCATTAAAATAAAGAAAAAGAATTTGGCAGAATAGAAAAAGGCTTTTAAGGGGGCCAATAAAAGTTGCCCGATTTTGCCACGAATTTTCTTTTGTTTATACTGTTCAAAAATCCCGGCAAAGTCCTGGTAAAGCGCTGCCACAGCATTAAAAGAGAAAAAGTTTTGCCAAATACGGTTAACGAATTTGAAGAAGCGAGTTTCCTGTTTTTTTGCAAAATCTTGTAACCATTGGCTGTAGCGAAAATCTTTTTTAACAAAACGTAAAGGCCACAGCAGCGGCTGCAGTAAAACGAGCGCAAAGAGCAAGGTCCCTTTGCCCACCGTGATGATCAGCGCAACAAATATTTGAACCATAGACCAGATGGGATTTAAAAACGCGGACATATTATTCCAGGCTAAACTCAGCCAGCGCTTAAAGCCGCTGACCTCTACTTTTTGTTGACGTGTTTTCTTAAAATTCAGAATAAAATCTTTGGGGAGTTTATTAAGCTGAGTATCCTTGACAAATGTGCCAATCTGGCGCGAAGAAAGCATCGGAATTAAAAACAGAGCCACCAGCAGAGAAGCAAGCAAAGAGAAAACGACTGTCAGGGCCAGGTCGCCAAACACCTGTCCGGCTACACCTTGTACAAATACGATGGGAAAAAAGACCGCAATGGTGGTCAAGGTAGAGGCCGTAACCGCGCCGCCAACTTCTTTTACGCCACGAATGGTTGCCTGGATTAAGCCGTCACCTTCTTCGCGGCAACGGGCAATGCTTTCCAGCACTACAATGGAGTTGTCTACCAACATACCAATGCCCAGGGCAAGACCACCTAAGGACATGATGTTCAATGACACGTTAAAAATTTTCATCGGTGCAAAGGTTGCCACAATGGAAAGCGGAATAGCTAAACCAATGATGAAGGTTGGCCCCAGACGCCGCAAGAAGATAAACAACACTAAAATGGCTAAAATACCGCCCTGAATAGCCGTGTTTTTAACTTCGTTAATGGAGTTTTCAATAAAGATGGATTGATCGGACAGGGTTTTGATGGAAATGCCTTCGGGCAAACCGTAGGTAATAAAATTGGTCATCTGCTTGGCCATTAAGCCCATGCGTCTGGGGTCCATTTTTTGGGATGTTTGCCCCTGTTTTTTAAGGCGTTCCACAAAAGCGCGCTGTGCAGGCGTTCCGTAAAGTTTTTCTTTAACCCGTTTGGCAACCGCCACAATATTGGCATCGGCTTCTTTGTAAATTTCAATTTCCACGCTTTCTTTGCCGCCAATGCGCGTAATGATTTCCCGTTCTTTGCTTGTGCGTGTAACACGCCCTATGTCTTTTACTTTAATGTCCACGCCGTTAAAGCGAGCAACGACAATATTTTCGATCTCTTTTACAGAACGGAATTCATTCAGTGTCCGTACCAGGTATTCGGTTTCGCCCTCTTTCAGTTTTCCGCCGGCCATGTTAATGTTCTCTTCGGCCAGGCGTTCACGTACCATCTGAATATCGAGCCCAATGAGAGACAGCTTTTGTTCGTCCAGTTCCACGCGGATTTCTTCTTCCAAGCCGCCCTTTACTTTAACGGCTGCCACACCATCAATGGTTTCCAGGGCGCGTTTAATCTGTTCCTCGGCCAGGTAACGCAGATGGGTCAGGCTGGCCTCGCCGTACAAGCCAAGACGCATAATAGGATCCAGTGACGGGTCGTAACGCAAAATGATTGGTCGTTTAACGTCTAAAGGTAAAAAGACCTGATCCAGCTTTTCGCGCACGTCAGCCGTGGCTTTGTTCATGTCTGTGTCCCAGGTAAATTCCAGAATTACATCTGACTGTTCAGCCTTGGAAATGGAACTAATGGACACCAGATTGTCAACCACTCCAAGCGCCTGTTCGATGGGGCGGGAAATGGCAGTTTCCACTTCTTCGGGTGCAGTGCCAGGGTATTCGGTACGAACGGTTAAACTGGGGTAAGTCATTTCCGGCATTAAATTGAGCGGCAATTGTTGGTAGGAAATTAAACCGAAAACAAAAACGCCAATAACGACCATCAAAATGGCTACGGGACGCTCAGTGGTAATGCGAAAAATGGTGTTTTGAAAAGTGTCTTTTGTTTCTTTCATGGATTGGTTTCCTGTTTCATCAATTATCAGTTGCAGATCAGTCTTTTAAAGCCAGCGTGTTTTGTCTTACATTCACCACGCGGACGGGTGTTTGGTCCTTCATGCCAGCCTGTCCCACCACGATGATCATTTCGCCTTCTTCAATATCTTTTAGAACTTCTACTTTTTCATTGTCTTCGTAACCAGGCGTAATTTTGATACGATGGGCAATGGAATCACGAACTACGTAAGCGTACATGTTCTCATTTTCATAAACGATGGCTGTTTTGGGAATCAGCACTACATCCTTGTGCGTATCGAGTACAATGTGTACGTTAACAAACATCCCGGGACGCAACCGGGCGCCGCGGTTACGCACGCCAACCGTTACTTTAAAGGTTCCGGATGCCGGATCAACCACCGGACTAAGACGTTTAACCCAACCATCAAACTGTTCACCGGCAAAATGGTCAGAAGTAATGTAGGCCCTTTGGCCGATTTTTACTTCGCGCATGTTCTTTTCCGGTACGTAAACTACCGCAATTACCTGAGAATTATCTACTACTGAAAACAACTTGTCAGTGGGTTGAATGCGTTTCCCAATTTTGGCCAGCCGTTGGCCCACTCTTCCGTTAATAGGCGAGCGAACTTTGGTGTAATCTAATTGCAGCTTTGCTTCATTCCAGGCAATTTCTGCTGATTGGAAAGCGTATTTAGCCCTTTCATATTCTTCCTGGCTTAATAGGTTTTTTTCGAACATTGCTTTTAAGCGTTCAAAATTGCTTTTTTGCTGTTCATACTGGACGCGTGCTTTTTCTTCGGCAAGTTCATATTCGCGGGCTTCTAATTCGAGCATGACTTCGCCCTTTTGAACGTATTGTCCCTCTTCTTTGTTAATCTTTTCCACAATCCCTTGGATGCGGCTGTAAACATCGGCCATGACTTCCGTTTCCAGATTGGAACTGAGCAGCAGGTACTTGGCAATGTCCCCGCGGCTAACCGTCATTACTTCTACCGGCACCCGTTCACTGTTTTTGTTGGGATCATTCATTTTGGCTTTTATTTGATTACTTGAATCTTTTTTACTTTTTTGTGCCATTTGTGCCCTGCCTTCCGGACGTCCGCAGGCAATCAATATTAGTAAACTGAAAACAAAAATTAAGTTGAATAGCAAAATACGCTTCATGGTTTCCCCTGTTTTTTATTTAATATTTGATTATGGAATTTCTTTTGCATACGATCTTTATCGCCCTCATGTTTCAATTTTCAAAAAATAAATAAGAATTACAATAAAAAAGTGAAGTAGTTAACATTTTTTAAAGAAATTAGTTTTTCATTTTGAACTATCTTCAACCAAAGGACCACCTGTTCTGCAGAAAAAAATTCGGTGTCCTTCGGTGGCATTCAATTTAATGAATTTAGAAAGATTGGAAAAAAATCAGTAAATTGCTTAAAATCATCATTTATCTAAAACAAAAGTTGCGGAAATGCGAAAGTCGATTCCAAACCAATTAACATTCATAAGGATATTGTTAACCCCCGTTTTTATTTTTTACTTTATAAAAGGCGGGGTAACCAATATTCGTATTGCCAGTCTCATTTACCTGATTGCTTCCCTGACCGACTGGTACGATGGTTATATTGCCCGCAAGTTCCAGATGGTTACTCGTCTTGGCCAATTTATGGACCCTTTGGCCGATAAAATTTTGGTTTCGTCCGCTTTGATTGTTTTTGCCTATGAACATTATTTGCAATGGTGGATGGTCATTTTAATTGTTTTTCGGGATTTTTGGGTTACAGGGCTGCGTCTGTTTGCCCTTTACATCGGAAAACCAATCATTACTTCCGTTCTGGCTAAATGGAAAACCTTTTTGCAAATGGCTTTCATTTTTGCCCTGTTGATTTACCTGAACATCCCGGGAGTTCCTGAAATTCGCCTCGATCGGGTGCAACAACCCTATCTGGTCTGGACTTCGCTGGTCATGTACCTTGTTGTTTTATTCACGGTGATTAGCGGCGTGCAATATTTAATTGTGAATCGGGCACATACTTTGGAATTGATTAAAAGAACCTTCAGTTTTATGGTAAAATTGTTTCAGAAAAAGGGAGTCTGAATTTGTTAAAAGGATTGATTTACACCATTGGGACAGGTTTTGGTACTGGTTATTCGCCGGTGGCCCCTGGAACGGCAGGTAGTGTTTTGGCTGTTGTTTTGTTTTTTCTCTGGCCCCAGGGATCGCTTTTTTGGTTGTTAATGGCAATACTTTTTTTTGCGCTTGGTGTTCCTGTGGCCAGCGCCATTGAAAAAGAACGCGGAGAAGACCCTTCCTTGGTAGTTATCGATGAAGTGGTTGGACAGTGGCTGGCCTTAATCTTTTTACCGGCCATGAGCTGGAAAATTGCTACCGTCGCCTTTTTGTTATTTCGTTTGTTTGACATCTGGAAACCTTTTCCCATTGACTACTCACAGCAATTAAAAGGCGGCTGGGGGGTTATGGTGGACGATGTTCTGGCCGGTGTTTATGCAAATTTGGTTTTGCAATTTGTATTACGGAGTGGATTGTTCTAATGGCGCCTATCAAAGCAGAATTGGTTTCTATTGGCAATGAATTACTGGCCGGCATTACCATTAACACAAATGCCGCTTACCTGGCTAAACAATTACAGGCCATTGGCATTGAAGTAAAGTGGATTACCGTCATTCCGGATGAACACGATGAAATTGTACAGGCTTTAAGGCAGGCCAAACAACGGGCCAGGGTGGTCATCAGCACGGGCGGTTTGGGCCCCACGCCTGATGATATTACCAAACAGGCTTTGTGTGATTTTTTTCAGGTGGAATTAGTATTTCACCCACAAGTTTTCGAGGATGTGCAGAGTTTTTTAAACCACCGCCAAATTGCTCTGAATAAGGTAAATCGTTTACAGGCGGTTATTCCAAAATGTGAGCAAGTGCTGCGTAATCAGCAGGGGACAGCACCGGGTTTGTATTTTAAAAGGGACGACACTCATTTTTTCTTTTTACCAGGCGTTCCGGGCGAAGTTTACCATTTGACGGAAAAAGACATTTTACCTCTCTTGGAAAATATTTTTAATCTCAAAAAGATTACCACTCATTTATTAAGAACTACCGGCATTCCGGAATCGAAGCTGATTGAAAAGATTGGCGATCTGGTAGAACAGCACAGCGATTTTAAAATTGCATTTTTACCGCGCTTTAGAGGCGTGGACTTACGTTTTACCTTGCCTTTGGAAAAAGAACATCTAAAAACAGAGTTTGAGCATTTTATCGGGCAGGTCAGACAGCGCTTAGCCAAGTACATTTTTACTGAGCAGGAAAAGGAATTAGAAGAGGTAATTGGAGAAATTTTAATCCGGAAGAAATTGACTTTGTCTGTAGCCGAAAGTTTTACCGGCGGGTTGATCGAAGATTTACTCACCAATGTGCCGGGCAGCTCGGCTTATTTTTTAGGCGGCGCGGTGACTTACAGCAACGAGAGTAAGATGAAATTATTGGGAGTACGCGAAGAAACTTTAAAAAAACATGGCGCTGTAAGCGAGGAAACGGTCATTGAGATGGTTAGCGGCGTACAAAAATTGTTTAACAGCGATTGTGCCATTGCCACTACAGGGATTGCCGGACCGACTGGCGCAACAGCAGAAAAGCCGGTAGGATTGTGTTACCTGGCCGCACGCGTCGGCGATCAACAGGTTTCCAGGAAATTTCAGTTTGGCAATGATCGCTTAATGAACAAGCGCCGGGGCGCTATTGCAGCGCTTGAACTGTTGCGCAGACTATTGTTAAATATTCAGTAAGGTGTAATGAGCCTGAGAAACACATAAAGGTAAAATCATGGAAAAGGTTCGTAGTTTTGTAGCCATTGAACTTCCTGGGGAGTTAAAAGAGCGCATTGATGATTACCAGCGTCAGTTAAAGCCACTGTGTCGTCACACGCGCTGGGTTAAAGCAAACTCTTTGCACATTACGTTAAAGTTTTTAGGCGACCAGGAAGCAGAACTGATCGAACGCGTTCAACAAAACTTAGAGCACATCAAAGGCGCTTTTTCGCCTTTTCAAATCACGGTTAAGGAATTTGGCGCCTTTCCGGGCAAACGCAGTCCACGGGTGCTGTGGCTGGGCGTGATCAGTGAACCTTTGCAACAACTTTACCAGTTGTTTCAGTTCGTGGAAAATGATTTACACGGACTGGGCTTTCCCAAAGAAAAGCGGCGTTTTGCGCCACACCTGACCCTGGCACGCGTTAAACAATCCGGCAATTTTGAACCGCTCTGGAATTTTGTTCAGCGAAATCCTTTTGAACCATTTACCTTTAAGGTGTCAGAAATTGTTTTGATGCGCAGCTTTTTAAAACCACAGGGCGCTGAATACAAACCCTTAGGGAAATTTGCTTTTTAGTGAAATCCACTGCTATCCAAAATAAATCCGATTCTTGAGGATTTTTATTGAAAACTTTGTTGTTTTGCCCCATACCGAAGATTAAAAATTCGAAGCACGAAATTCGAAATACGAAATCTACTTCCACTCAAGTTAGGGAGAAAATAAAGTTGGATTGTAAATGCCTTTAAAATTACAATGTAGAAAATTTAATAAAATTTAAAATTGTTTACATAATATCCTCTTTCATTATAGTGGAACTGAAGAGGGTGGAAAAAAATAAAAGGTGAGCGTGCTCATAAAATTTGATTTTTGGGAAAAACCCAAGCAGAACATAGAAAAGATCACATTTGCTTAAGTATTTTTTCACAGACATTGTGCCGATTATTTAGGATTTCTTTGTTTTTTTAATCTAATAACCTTTAAACATTAAGCTTCTAAAGATTAATTGTACAGTTTTTTTGTTATCCCCTCTTTTTCGTTCCCCCCTTAATCAGGCTGTTGCATGGGGTTAAACTTAAAACGATATATTTAAGCATAGTTTTGTTTTTTCGATTTTTATGCGATTAATAAAAAATAGAGCCATAGATAAAACAATAGTCTTTGAAATTGCAATATATTGATCTAATTTGTCGAAAGATAAACAAATTAACACTCCGAGGCGTTTTTTCTGCAGATTCTTGAACATTACATTTATGTTATGACCAATGCACATTAAGGCGAATTCACCTTTGACTTTCTGAAGGCCCGATAAAGAAAACCGTGAAAAACCAAGATTGTGTTTCAAATTACCAAACACCGGTTCGATCGTATGCCCCCGTTTCTTTAATCTTTCTTTGGCATAAGTAGTTTGTAGTTTTTTCGCCATATACTCTGAATAAATCTCCCTTACCGAACGATGGATTTGTTTAACTTTTTTCTTACTGGATACACAGAGCTCAAATAAAGGACAACCTTCACAACTTTCTGAAAGATATATCTTCTGATCCCCTTTATCCTTATATGGAATAAGTTTCTTACCTGCAGGACATTCATAATAATCCTCTTCTGAATGATAAACAAAATCATGTCGTTTTAATTTTCGTTTTTCCTCTAAAAGGTCTTCCATCGAAGTAGGTTCTTCTTGAATCGAACGATTCGCTAATTGTGGATCCGCAATAATAGCATCCACTTGTCTTTCTTCTAATTCCTTTAAGTCAGAACTATTATGATATCCAGAATCCGCCGTATAACTACGCTTAACATCGGCACCCAGTGTCTTTTCTACTTGTTGTTGGATCGGAAGAAACTGACCTTGATCATTAGGTTCACTAACCACATCATGGGCTACGATTAAATGGCTAGACATATCAACAGCAAGCTGCGCATTATATCCCGATGCTCCCAGATTCGGCATCAAACGAGCTTCCGGCTCTTTAATATTTATTTGATGCTTGCAGCGGTGTTCTGTTTTAAGCTGCTTCTTACGTGCTTGCAATTGCGCTTTGCGTTCTAATAGCTCTTTTTCTAAGCGTTCTAGACGGGCTTTCTCGGCGCGCAAACTCTCCAAATCCAACTCATCGCTAGCACCTTGTTCCACAAAATCACATCGCTGCATATACTGGCGTATTTCGGCTCGGATGGCTTCGAGCTTTTTGTTTAACCGAGCTTCGTTGTAATTATGACGCTTACTACTTTTGCTCTTTATTTTGCTGCCATCGATGGCTATTTCATTAAAATCACTGATGCCTTCAGCCTCAGCTATTAGAATAATTTGCGCAAAGTATTGGATTATTAAATCCAGATGAGTATTACGAAAACGACTCAAAGTACTGTGATCAGGTTGTTGATTGCCCGTGATGTACATGTAGCGCGTGTCAAACTTGCACAACTCTTCAAGTTTACGTGTGCTGGTAATGCCATTGCTATAAGCAAAAAACCATAAAGCTAGCATCATGTCTGGGGCATAAGAATCACCCCCTTGTGAACTATATCGCGAATACAAACCACTTAAATCGAGTTTAGAGACTAATTCGACAACAAAACGGCTTTTGGGGTCATTTCGGGCAAACTCTTCAACACTATAGCCAAGGAGGCTCATCTGTGAACGATTGTAAGGTTTAAAGCCCATAAAACTTCCTTAATTGATGATCAATGTGTCGCTCAAAATATACGAAATTTGGATAATCTATGAAAAATAATCTGCAACAGCCTG
>JAGHBR010000510.1 GCA_021160885.1 Caldisericaceae bacterium | reverse complement strand
GTCAACGTCTTTCAGTGCGTGGCATCATTCAACCGGCAAATTTTAATTCTCCCGGCCAAATTGCCATTTCTGGTGAAGTAGAACTCATTCACGATGCTCTGGAAGTGGCCAAGGAAATGGGGGCTAAAAAAGCGGTGGAACTGGTGGTCTCTGGAGCCTTTCATAGTCCGTTGATGGATGATGCTCGGGCTGGTTTGCAGGAAGCTCTGGAAAAAACAGAATTCAGGGATGCAGCCGCGCCGGTTTACTCCAATGTAACCGCCAAACCGGTCACTGATAAAGAAGAAATCCGTCAATTGTTGTTTAAACAACTGACCAGCCCGGTTTTATGGCAAATGAGCATGGAAAATATGATTGCCGATGGATTTGATCAGTTTTATGAACTTGGGCCGGGTAAGGTCTTGTGTGGTTTATTAAAAAGAATTAACAGACAGGTTCCGTGTCAACCAATCGGAACAGTAGAAGCAGTAAAACAGCTGGGGGAATCATAATGAGCGATAACAAAGTTGCAATTGTAACCGGATCGGCGAGAGGAATTGGTAAAGCGATTGCTTTAAAATTAGCCCGTGATGGTTATAATGTTGTCATTTCGGACATACTTGAAGAACCGGCCAAAGAAACGGCTAAAGAAATTGAAGCCCTTGGTGTGAAATCGCTGGTAGTGGTCGCCGATGTCTCAAAAGCAGAAGACGCGCAAAAGCTGATCGATCAAACCGTAGAGGCTTTTGGCCAGGTAGATGTACTGGTCAATAATGCCGGCATCACGCGTGACAATTTAGCGATTCGCATGAGTGAAGCAGAGTGGGATTCGGTTCTGAATATCAATTTAAAAGGCGCTTTCCTTTGTTCACAAGCTGCCGCAAAAGTGATGATGAAAAAACGATTCGGCAGAATTGTTAACATTGCCTCGGTAAGCGGTATTTTAGGGACAGCAGGACAGGCCAATTACGCCTCGTCCAAGGCTGGAGTTATGGCATTAACCAAAGCGTTTGCCCGCGAGTTAGGCGCGCGGAATATTACGGTAAATGCTGTGGCTCCGGGGTATATTGCCACAGAAATGACCGAAAAATTACCGGAAAATGTAAAAGAAGAGTATCTGAAACAAATTCCCTTAAAGCGAGCCGGCACACCAGAAGATGTGGCTAATGTAGTCGCTTTTCTGGCCAGCGATGCGGCTGCTTATGTAACCGGCACGACCTTAATCGTTAGTGGCGGTTTGGTGATGTAAATAATTTTTTACCGTTGAAAATAAACCATGTATCGTATAACAAACAAGGAGAGATGGTATGGATATTGAAGCAACCGTTAAAGAAATCATCGTTGAGCAATTAGGTGTTGATGAATCACAGGTTACCCCTGATGCATCGTTCATTGATGATTTAGGTGCCGACAGTTTGGATACTGTTGAGTTGGTAATGGCTTTTGAAGACAAATTCGGGATTTCTATTCCTGAAGATGAAGCCGAAAAAATGCGCACCGTAGGTGACGCTATCGAACATTTGAAACAAAAATTAGCTGAAAAAGAATAATTGATGATCTGGGAAGGAATGGTTTTTAAAAAACTGTTCCTTCCTTTTTTTAGCTAAGTTAAACTGACAAAAGGGTTACAATTTATGGGTAAAAGACGGGTTGTGATTACCGGAATGGGGCTCATGTCTCCAGTTGGAAATAATGTACAGGAAACCTGGCAGGCCTTGTTGAACGGCAAAAACGGTGCAGCACCAATTACACTATTTGATACCAGTGACTATGAAACGAAATTTGCCTGTGAAGTAAAAAACTACAATCCATTGGATTATTTTGATCGTAAAGAATTACGACGTCTGGATCGCTTTAGCCAGTTTGCCATTTTAGCTGCCGAAGAAGCCTTGAAAGATTCCGGTCTGGAATTAGACAAGGAAGATCGCGATCGAATTGGCGTGATTGTTGGCTCTGGTATTGGCGGTATGTTGTCTTTTGAAGATGAACATACCAAACTGGTGACCCGTGGCCCGAAACGTGTGAGTCCGTTCTTTATTCCATTAATGATTATTGATATTGCCGCCGGGCATATTTCTATTAAACACAATTTAAAGGGGCCCAATTTTGCTACGGTATCGGCCTGTGCTACAGCCGGGCACAGTATTGGGGCGGCCATGCGCGCCATTCAGTATGGCGATGCTGATATTATGGTTTGCGGTGGCACCGAAGCGGCCATTGTTCCCAGCGGTATCGCCGGCTTTAATGCCATGAAAGCCATTTCCACACGCAACGATGAGCCGGAAAAAGCCAGTCGGCCATTTGATGCCAAACGCGATGGCTTTGTTATGGGCGAAGGCGGTGGTATTGTTATTTTAGAAGAATTAGAACATGCCAAAGCACGTGGTGTAAAAATTTATGCAGAATTAGCCGGTATGGGCTTTACGGCCGATGCCTTTCATATTACGCAACCGGCTCCTGGCGGTGAAGGTGCCATCCGGGCCATGAAAGCTGCCTTAAAAGATGCCGGGCTGCAACCCACTGATGTTCAGTACATCAATGCCCATGGTACATCTACCTATTTTAATGATAAGAATGAAACCGAAGCCATTAAAGAAGTGTTCGGCGATTACGCTTATGAGCTGGTCATTAGCTCCACTAAATCAATGACCGGACATTTATTAGGAGCATCAGGCGCATTGGAGTTAATTGTTTCTGCGCTCACCATTAATCATGGTAAAGTGCATCCCACCGTTAATTATGAATTCCCCGATCCGGCCTGTGATTTGAATTATGTACCTAATAAAGCCATTGAAAAAGAAGTCAATGCTGCTTTAAGTAATTCTTTCGGTTTTGGTGGACACAATGTAACTTTATGTGTGAAAAAATATGTAGAATAATTAAAAAAATATGAAATTTAAGAGCTCAGAATGATTAAAAAAATACTGGAACGGTTCCGGTTTCAAAGTGAACAAACGGAATTACCCATCCCTGTTGCTGAAGTTGAAAAGAAAATAAATTACCAGTTTAAAGATAAAAGCTTAATATTAAAAGCTTTTAAACACAGTTCATATTTAAATTTGACCCACGAAAATAGTATTGAATCCAATGAACGGTTGGAATTTTTAGGTGATGCAGTTCTCGATTTGATTATTGCCGATCATCTTTACCAGGCATTTCCTGAAGAGAATGAAGGCAAGCTTTCCAAGAAACGGTCTGTCCTGGTTTCGCGGCCAGTTCTGGCTCAAATTAGCGAAGAAATTGGATTGGGTGAATATTTGCTTTTAGATAAAGGCGAAGAAAAAACCGGAGGCCGTAAACGCTTAAATAATCTTGCCAATTTATTTGAATCTATTCTTGGAGCAATTTATCTGGATGGGGGCATTAGCGCCGCCAGAAAATTTGTCAAACAATTTGTTATTAATAACAGTGAACGCCTTTTAAAAGTAAAACGCTATCATAATTACAAATCGGCCTTATTGGAAAAATCCCAGAGCAAAGGATGGGGCAATCCTGTTTATCAAATCGTACATGAAAGCGGACCAGATCATAACAAGCAATTTGTGGTGCGCGTAAATGTGAACAAACGATGGATTGCCAAAGGCGTGGGCTCGAGCAAAAAGCAGGCAGAACAATTAGCGGCGCGCAATGCGCTAAAAAAACTAGAAAACGGCAAGCCTAAAAATTACAATAACAAACGGCAAAAGCGAAAGGAATCGATTTGATTAAAATTTTGAATGTTGTTGGAGCGCGACCTAATTTTATGAAAATTGCGCCCATTCAACGGGCCATGGGCAATTATCCTGAAATAAAACCCATTCTGGTACACACCGGGCAACACTACGACGAACGCATGTCCAAATTTTTCTTCAATGATTTGCAATTGCCACAGCCTGATATTTACCTTGGAGTGGGCTCCGGTACGCATGCCGAACAAACTGCTAAAATTATGGTGCACTTCGAAAAAGTTGTTCAGGAAGAAAAACCGGATCTGGTGATTGTGGTGGGCGATGTCAATTCCACAGCAGCCTGTAGCATGGTAGCGGCGAAAATGAACACTAAAATCGCTCATGTCGAAGCTGGCTTGCGATCCTTTGACCGAACCATGCCTGAAGAAATTAATCGTCTGGTAACCGATGTGCTGGCCGATTATTTGTTTGTTACGGAAAAAAGCGGGCTGGAAAATTTAAAACGCGAAGGCATTGCCGATCATAAAGTACATTTCGTTGGCCATGTGATGATTGATTCACTCATTTATTTTAAACCCATGGCTGAAAAATCAAATATTTTAAATGAATTGAATTTAGAGCCCAACACCTATGGTGTCATTACCCTGCATCGCCCGAGCAATGTGGACAATAAGGGAAATTTCGAAAAATTACTCAATGCCTTTGAACATATTGAAAAAAGACTACCACTGATTTTCCCCATCCATCCCCGCTCCCAAAAGATGATTGATCAGTTTGGCCTCCGTTCAAAAGTGGAAAAAATGAAAAATCTGAAGTTGCTCGAACCGTTGAGTTACCTGGATTTTATGAAACTGTTACACAACGCTAAACTGGTGCTGACCGATTCCGGAGGCATTCAGGAGGAAACCACTTACCTGGGCATTCCATGCATTACCATGCGTGAAAATACCGAACGGCCTATTACTGTTGAAGTGGGCACCAATGTTCTGGTGGGCACAGATACTCAGCGGATTGTTGAGGAGGCCGAAAAAGTACTTGACGGAAAAGCAAAAAATGGGCAAATTCCAGAACTATGGGACGGCC
>JAGHBR010000473.1 GCA_021160885.1 Caldisericaceae bacterium | reverse complement strand
GGTCTATAGGATGATTAAATAATACTTAAATCTAAAAAGTGAAAATATAAAAAGCAAGGGGGAAAATTGAGCTCTTTTCCTGAGCAATAATACTGTAAATTTAATTTGTGAATTATAACACACACCGGTAAAGAGAAAAATGTTGAATTTTGAATGGGGTTTGCATTGATACAGTCGATGCACTCCAAGATTGGGATGCCCTTATCCTTAACTCTTACACTCTTACCCTTAACCCAATTCGTGCTTTACCCCATCCCTTTGATTTAAAAATTCAAAGCTCAAATTTCGAAATCCGAAAATTCCTTCTACACTTACAGGTTATGATGAAATTAAAGGTGTTTGTCTTGCTTATGTGGAAAATGGATTCATACTTTCAGGTAGATCTCTACAAACAAGCACAGCGGTTCTCCCTTCCCTTTGATAAAGGGATGGGAGTTAGTGGGATGGTTTTTTTCCCACTCCAAAGCACACTGCTTTCCCCTACTCTTATCCCTTATACCCTTACACTCTTAACCTCATAATTCCATTCAATCATCCACCTATTCAACCAAAATCACCTTAACCCTTATACACTTACACCTTTAACCCTTAACTTCCCTGATTGCTTGATTCCGGGCCGAGCGGCGTAAAGAATTCTTCCAGAGCAAGTGATATTTCAAAAGTAGTAATCAGTAATCGGATTTTTCAGCGGCGCCATTGGCCACAATGGCCACGCTGGCGCTGGCTCCAATGCGTGTGGCGCCGGCTTCCACCATTTTGCAGGCTTCTTCATAGCTGCGCACACCGCCGCTGGCTTTAACGCCCATCTCGGAGCCAACCACCTTGCGCATTAAAGCCACATCTTTAACCGTGGCGCCGCCTTTGCTGAACCCGGTTGAAGTTTTAACATAATTAGCGCCGGCAATTTTAGCCAGGGTACAGGCTTTTACCTTTTCCTCATCGGTAAGCAGGCATGTTTCGATGATAACCTTAACGATGCGTCGGCCGGCAGCGCGTACCACAGAGCGGATGTCATGTTCCACTAAATCGTAATCACCGGATTTTAAAGCACCGATGTTAATCACCATGTCGATTTCATCCGCGCCGCGTTCAACCGCTAATTCGGTTTCCAGCGCTTTTACTTCAGGAAAGGTTGCGCCTAAAGGGAAGCCCACAACGGTGCAGACTTTTGGTTCGTTGCCGCGCAATTTTTTGTAAGCCAGCGGCACCCAGGTGGGATTTACACAAACTGAGGCAAAACCAAACTCTATGGCTTCATGACAAATTTTTTCGATCTCTTCGCGGGTAGCATCTGGTTTAAGCATGGTGTGGTCAATCCAGCGGGCCAGTTCACGTTTGGGCGGGCAGGTCGGCCCCACCGCACCAATACGATTGGCACCAAAGGAAATCAACTCATCCGCTGCATCGTAAGAAAATGGTCGTAACTGACCTGCAGTCGGCAGGTTGGCTTCGGAAATGACTTGCGAAATAATTCGTTCGATGACGTCCGGTGTAATGCTGGACATGATTTTTTCCTCTTTATTTTTCGCTTATTTCTTTCATGAAACGGTCGGCCAGCTCCTCAGCTTGTTCCAGAGTGGGCGCTTCGGCAATTACGCGCACAATCGGTTCGGTGTTGGATTTTCTCAGATGTACCCAACTGTCTTCAAAATCAATTTTAAGGCCGTCCAGGGTGTTAATTTGTTGATCTTTGTATTTGTCTGCCAGCTGTTGCAAAATCTGATCCGGATCCATGCCTTCAATGGACACTTTCTTTTTCACCATTTCGTACTGTGGCAACGAGGCTTTCAGTTCCTTCATGGTTCCGCCGTGTTCCAGCAAGGCCTGTAATGTTAAAGCTACCGCAACCGGAGCATCACGTCCTAAATGAACCTCCGGCAGAATGACTCCACCGTTGCCTTCGCCCCCGATGATGGCATCGATCTCTTTCATCTTTTCTGCTACATTGATTTCACCTACTTTGCTGCGCACGAACATGCAGTTGTAATAGCGGGCAATGTCTTCGGATGCGCGCGAAGTGGACATATTGACCACCATGCGTCCCAACTGTTTGCTGAAAACAAGTTTAGTGGCAATGGCCAGTGTGTATTCTTCGCCGATTGGCTGACCTTCATTGTCCACAATGGCGCAACGATCGACATCCGGATCCACAGCAAAGCCCACATCGGCCCCATGCTGACGCACGGCTTCGGACAGTTGGATCAGATTTTCTGGTAATGGTTCCGGAGTGTGGGCAAAGCGTCCGTTTGGTTCCTGATTAATAGCGATCACTTCACAGCCCAGGGCTTCTAATAATTGCGGAATGATGTGTCCTCCGGCTCCATTCACGGTGTCAACCGCCACTTTGAATTTCCGTTTCCGAATCGCCTCTACGTCTAAAAAGGAAATGTTCAACACTTTTTCGATGTGCCGTTCAATGGCTTGGTCATCAAAAATTACGGAACCTAAGTTCTCCCAGCCTTGCAATGAACTTTGATTACGGTCAGCCATCTGGTAAACCTGTTGCGCCTGGGCAGGGGGTAAAAAGCGTCCATCAGAGCCCATGAATTTTAAACCGTTCCATTGAATGGGGTTGTGACTGGCCGTAATGGCAATGCCTCCGGCAGCCTGATGGTGTTCTATTTCTAACTGAACCGTAGGCGTTGGCACAATATCGATGTCGATGACCTGACAACCGCTGGCAACCAGTGTGCCGCGAACCAAATCGGCAATAAAAGGCCCGCTCACGCGGGAATCGCGTCCCAAAACAACTTTGCCGTCTTTGACAAATTTAGCAAAAGCCTGGGTGTAACGAACAATAATTTCGGGTGTTAAGGTTGAACCAACTTCACCGCGTAACCCAGAAATCGAAACCATTAATCTGGACAAGGAACCTCCTGCATTGATCATTGAGTGTATTTTACAATTTAAATTTAACCATAATTAAAAACAAGGGGAAATCTACTAAGAGAGCGTTTCTGCAATCAAAAAAATTGGAAATTAGCTAAACAAACCAATTTATTGTCGCCGAAAATTGCTGACCAGCAGAAGACTATTAGATGATTTGCATAAATTTAACACAGATTTGGAAACAAAATTAATAATTGACTATTAATACGATTAGAGAAATGGTCTGTTATTTCAATTTAACTTGTTTTGCAAGGGGTACAAGCCATTAAATATTTTAATCATTAATTTCAAGCGGTTTTGGATTTACTCATTCATACTT
>JAGHBR010000215.1 GCA_021160885.1 Caldisericaceae bacterium | reverse complement strand
ATGTTACTCTACAAACGTTCGAAAAATTTTAGATAAAATCATGAAAAATTTAAGCAGAAGTATTTTGTTGATTTTTATAGGCTTTTATTATCTCATTGCTCAAATTATGGGCAGTAATGTTCCCGATGTTGTTGATGATATTGAAAAAGCAAATCAAAGTCAGGTTATTTGGTATGATGACAGTTGGTGGGGAATTTTTAGATCAAGCAGTACAAATTTATGGTCTGTGTACAAATATGCAAATTCGAATTGGCAATTAAATGGAGCCACAGGAATTTCCGGTGTTCAAAAAGCCGATGCACATGTTAATGAATCTACCGGGAAACTCTATATTGTAGTTTGCAAAGGAACCGAGCAATTTAGTCGAATATCTTATAGCTCTGGAACCTGGGTGGAAGATTCTGGTTTTCCTGTTTTCGTAAATTTGGAAAATATTCTGGGAAATGACCCTGCTTCGATTGCCCAAGGTAGTGATGGAGATTTGTTTATATTTTATGCTTCTGACAATTCCCTCAAAGGGCTGTATAGTAGCGATGATGGACAAAATTGGACTAATTTTACAATTACTTCAAGTCTTGATAATAGCTCTTTAACAGATGCAATCGATTTTCAGTATGACGGACAGGGGCAAATAGGAATATTTGTAGGGCAGGGGGATTCAAATAAAAAGTTTTTATTTTATCGTCTGCCTGATAATTTGGCCCCAACAAATCCCTCAAATTGGATTGAAGAAAATTTACCAATTAATCCTGTCGCCGATGACCATGTTAATATAATAAAAGATTTGAACAACAATCTATATATGATAGGTAAAACCGGCACAGGAACACCTATTTTTTATTTATTTAAGAGATCCAATACGGGTACCTGGAGCTATTATGAGGTTAATGGAGTTAATTCAACAAGGCCGGCGCTGGCGATAAACGAAGATACTGACGAGCTTATCATTGTTGCAAGAAATAATGGTAGAATTGAGTTTGTAAAATTAAATAAAAATAGCTTAAGCAATGTATCAACTTCTGATTGGCAACCAATTTTAAAGAATGGGGCCGAAGTTTTTAATAATCCTACTGTATCATATCAAATACTGTCTAATCAGAGTGATGTTTTAGTTTGCGCCGAAAATGTCGATCGAACGGAGATTTGGTACAATTTCATATATGCTCAGGACGTCTCGCTTCCGGTTTACCTTTCTTCTTTTTCGGTGTCGCGTGACCAACAATCAATCCAATTTAATTGGAGTACAGAATCTGAAGTGGATAATGCTTTTTTCCAGTTCCAGAGAAGCATCGATTCAATTAATTTCCATTCAGTTGGAATAATACCAGGAATGGGTAATTCAAGTCAACGTTCTGATTACAATTTTAATGACGATCAGATATCACCAGACTTAACCTATTTCTACCGTATGTATGATGTTTCGTATAATGGTAAAAGAACCTTGTTGAAAGAAGTTAAAATAAAACCAAGCTCAATTATTCACAATTTTGAATTACTCCAAAATTATCCTAATCCATTTAATTCTGAGACTTCCATTAGATTTTTGATCGATTCTAAAGATGATTTTCCGACAGAGGGAATATTTACTGACCTTTCCATCTTTAATATTCGTGGACAAAAGGTTAAAACTGTAGTGCACGGTAAACTTAAACCAGGAAGGTACGACTATAAGGTTAACTCAGAAGGTTTAAATAGCGGTGTTTATATTTATCGCTTGCAAAGTAGAGGATTTGTTGAAACTAAGCGGATGGTCATTTTGAAATAATCATAACCTGGTTTGTCTTATTTCTCATTTTTAATCAAGGACCTTTTAATCATGATGATTTCTATTTTAAAGTCGGTGAATGATATTGACCGCACTCTTTGGGATTCTCTGTTAAAACAAAAAATACCTTTTCTGGATTATGACTGGATCAGAATCTGGTGTAATAATTTCGTCCGTGAGCAACAGAGTAAAATATATCTTGTTTCAAAGAAATCAGGGGAAGTGAGCGGCATAATTCCGCTTTATGAACATCAGGAAAAACAGTTGGGGATCCCTTTTAAGGGATTTAGTTTTACTGCTAATTCCCATTCTTACAGAACGCAATTAATTGCCAGCCCTCAAGACAAAGGGAAAGTGCTAAATGCCTGGTTAGACAATATTTTTAAAAATGAACGATTCGACTTTATTAAGTTCAAAGAATTCCTTTTAGACGAAGAAGTCCTAAATCATTTGGAAAATAAAAAAATCAAATTTAGCCTGGAAGAAGAAAAACGGCCACCTTACATCGATTTGGAAGGAGATTGGCAAAACTATTTTAATAGTTTGCGCGGCCATTTTAGACGGAATTTACGAAGACGCTTAAGAAATGCGGAAAAACAATTCGGTAAAGTTGAGTATCGTGTTTTTGATGGTAGCAAAGAGCAATTGGAACCATTCGTACTACAGGGGCTGGAATTAGAAGCCAGCGGTTGGAAAGGCAAACAAGGATCAGCGATTTTAAAAAATCCAAATGTAAAACAGTTATATTTAGACATAGCCCGTGTTTATTTTTATAAAAAACAATTACATTTGGGCGCTCTGTATTTTGGAGAACGCATGGTTGCTTTTAATTTTTCACTCATTGCTAATCAAACTTTCTATTTGTTAAAAGTAGCCTACGATGAGGAAGTGCCTAAATTTTCACCTGGGCAAATTATGATTTTTTTCTTATTGCAAATTCTTTTTGAACAGAAAATTAAACGGTTCGATTTTTTAGGCCCTTCTATGCCCTGGAAACTTGAATGGACACAAAAATATAATCAACATTTTACGCTTTACATTTATGGGAATAATTCAAAAGGGCAATTTCTTTATTTGGTAAATAAAAAAATGCTTCCGGCTTTAAGAAAAATTAAATTCCTGAAAAAATTAAAAAACGCAATTTAGGATACCAGAGCCACGACTTCATATTTATTTAAATAAAAAGTTGGGAAAAAATGAAGTACTAAATTTGTGATCCAGATTTTTAGCAAATGATTGTAAAATGTTGTATCAAAAAATAATCTTTGTAATTTAAAAATCTTTTTAATCAAAATTCTCAAAATAAGCAATTGCGTAGGCTTTGTAAGCTGAGGCTTAAGGCCATCGGTTTTTTTGCAACGACATTGTCGCTGCATTCCAGAATCCATTTTTCTATTCAACAAACTATAACAGGTAATTATGAAATATATTCCATCATTACAGGCCATCAATCCGGTTTATTTTCTTAAACCTTCTCAAAAAACGTTTAAGAAATATTATCCCTTTAATCAGTCCAGTTTGCTGTATTTTTATTTTGCCCGCAACGGTATCTATTTT
>JAGHBR010000346.1 GCA_021160885.1 Caldisericaceae bacterium | reverse complement strand
GTTTCATTGATTGTCCCGTCAATTGAAATGGCTGCAAATACATTACAAACAAAAAAAATCATTAAAGAAAGAAAAAAAATAACTAAACGCATAGACCATTCCTCCTCAATAAATAAAATATAAATATAGTAATAAAAAAATTAGTTACTAAAATATAAAAAATCGTATATTAGATCACAACATTTATTGAAATTTTTTTTACTTTTTCTAAAAAATAATTGGAGGAGGAGATGCGAAAATCACTTTTAGCTACTCTGATTTTCTTTGTCTTCTTGATATTTAGTCAGACCATTGCCAATCCCTGGAATGGACGCATTGTATTACAGGGCTTCTGGTGGGATTACTGGAACAATAATTATCCCAACGACTGGGCCACCTATCTTGCTGATCTGGCTCCCCGGCTGCGCGAAATAGGAATTGATTATGTGTGGATTCCACCCACAGTGAAAAATCATTCCACTTCCTCTAATGGCTATGTTCCGTTCGATCATTACGATCTGGGAGATAAATATCAAAAGGGCAGTACCAGTACGCGCTTTGGCAACAAAGATCAGTTTTTACGATCTGTTGCGGTGTTACATGCAAACGGATTACGGGTTATTCAGGATGTAGTCTGGAATCATCTGGCCAATGCCGGTTCCAATACCGGGGCCGGAGGAATGGATCCAGCTGCCTGGGGTGATCAATGGAAAAATTTTCGTTATGTATGTTACGCCACTCCCGCAACGGACGAAAGCGAAAGCGACTATTTTAACCGCCAGGGTCGCTTTCCGAAAAACTGGCAAAATTTTCATCCCAATCCCGATCACAACCAGAATAATGACGATTGGACCGGACAATTCTGGGGACCTGACATTTGCTACTATCAGGGCGCTTATGGGCAGAGTAGTAATTGCACCTATGATCCCGTGCAATCGCCAGATTACATGCGTAACGGTGTTCGTACCTGGAACGAATGGCTAAAAAAACAGACCGACGTCGATGGGTTCCGCATTGATGCGGCCAAACATTTCCCTTACTGGGCAACCAAGGATTTTTTATGGAATTTGCAACACAATGCCGGCTGGGCATCCGGTGGGGACAGCATGTGGGCAGCAGGTGAGTATGTGGGCAGCAAAAGTGAAATGGATACCTGGGTGGACAATGTCAATTACAGCGATGGCTTTAGTGATGTAGTCGGTACCTTTGATTTTAGCTTGCGGCAAGCTTTGCATGATATGGTCTATTCTTTTGGCTCGTACGATATAGGAAGTATCCCTTCGGCTCAGCAGGAGCGCCGTTCTCGCACCGTTCCTTTTGTCAACACACACGATACTTTCCGCCCCATCTTGGATGATAATGGTAATTACAGTGGTTGGGATACATACAATGAACTGGCGGGCGGGCATATCGATCCTTATGAGCCCAGAGTTCAGGTGGCTTACGCCATTGCTTTTGCAGTTGACGGTTCGCCCTGTGTCTTTTTTGAAGATTTGTTTGATATCGGTGCCAATGGCAATAGATGGACTCACCATCCACAAAATGTTGATGAATTACCTGTTAGGGATTATTTGATTAATCTAATCTGGTGCCATCAAAAGCTCAATTTTAAAGATAGCGCTTACAAAGTACGCTGGCAAGCTCAGGACTTATTGATCATTGAACGAAGTGCTCATGCCATCATTGGTGCAAACGATAATTGGGACACCTGGCAATCTGCAACTATTACCACTGATTTTGCACCAGGTACGGTTTTAAAAGATTACAGCGGTGCCAATTCTGGTACCATTACCGTGGATAAAAATCAGCAGGTTACGATTTGGGTTCCTCCCTGCGATGGATCCAATATCAGACGGGGATATTGTGTTTATGGGCCGGATGGAATTAGTGGAAATATTTATCATATTCCAAGAACAACAACCCAGGAGTGGGAAATGTCCGATGACCTTGGCGACAGCCATCAATGGTCGCTATGCCAGGGAGGACAATTACCGGCAAATAGCACAGCTCTACGAACCGTTGGTAAAATATGGAGTGAAGCCGGGGAGCAGATTACCATTGAAGTCTATCCGGAAGATGATATGCAATCATATACGCTGAGGTTGTACAACGATCAAAATCAGCAAATGGCATCATTTACACATTCCGGTACGGGCACGTTTTATTTTACGCCTACTTACCAGGAATGGATTACTATTAAAGTGCGAAATACCGACTCCAACACCCTGGGACAAAAGATTTGGGTAAAAGTGACCTATATGGGGCCGCAGGTTATTGACCAGGGGGCATCTGCCATTGCAGGTGAAAACGTGCTTCATGATTTTCGGCTCTATCAGAACTACCCCAACCCTTTTAATCCAAGCACTAACATTACTTTTGAAGTGCCGAAAACTGGTAATGCTCGTTTAAGCATTTTTACTTCCGATGGAAAATTAGTCAGAACTTTGTTTAACGGCAGAGTTCATTCCGGAAAACACACACTACAGTGGGATGGCCGAGATCAGCAGGGAAAACGTTTGCCATCCGGCGTTTATTTTTCTCAATTGAATTTTAATAATCGACAAATAACGAAAAAACTGATTCTAATTAAATAGAGCCCGCATTGTACAAACTAAATGAAAAAGCCCTGGAATTACCAGGGCTTTTGATTTATTTCAGTAAAACCATTTTGCCAACTAATTTCTGTCCGGTTGAGGCATTGCTCAGTGTGTAAAAATAAACACCAGAGGTGAGGTCAACATTCAGTTCGTTTGTTGAAAATTTCCAGCTGTGTTCACCTGGACTAAATGTTTTCTCGGCAGAATAAATCAGCTGACCATTGGTGTTAATCACGTTCAATTGAACTCTGGCTTTTTGGGCTGTAGTAAAACGTATTTGAGTTGCTGGATTGAAAGGATTGGGAAAATTACCCAATAAGGTAAAAGACCTGGCAACTGAACCAGTTTCCCCGATGGTTGAGGGGGTGGTGTTTAAATTAATATTCATCTGGTAGTTGTCCAGAATGTTGTGATTGCCAGACATGTTCCAGTCAGTGGCGTTCTCATCATCCGGGCAGGCATCAAAGTTGCCGTGGTCGTTGTTGTCACCGGTAATATAAAATTGTACGTCTCCCACTCCAGGATAATCCATATCGGCTTTGGGAATGCGAATTTCGATCCAGCCATCAACAACATGATTTACAGAAATGGTATCAGCAAATTCGGTTTGGGCCAGCCCCACGTAACCATCCCAGGCTGTTCCATTCCAGAAATTCAATTCCGCATAATTGACGTCCTGATCACCACCACCAAAATGGCCTCTGGGAGCATAATCAGGTAAGTCATAATGCGCATAGTCGATGGAACGGGACCAGGAATCATAACTTCCGCCTCCGCTTTTTGTATTGACAATAAAGGCCCATGACATCCACTTTGCTGCCGAAACTTCCGCGCCAAAATAAATGTACGTTTCGTCATCGGTAATGTACAATTTCTTTGCATTGGCATCGGCCCACCCCGGAACACCATCAGCGATGTGTTTAGGCGCTCCCCATACACTCTCGCCATCGAATATACCATCCATTACCGGCGTTCCCGCTATACTCCATGAGATCGCGCCAGTAAAAAATATGAATAAAATGAGTGCTCTCATATAATACCTCCTGATTTTAAAATAGGCTAACTTAGATCAATTTTAAAAGAAATGAAGTCAAATATCAAATTTAAATG
>JAGHBR010000013.1 GCA_021160885.1 Caldisericaceae bacterium | reverse complement strand
ATCTCGTGCAATTCCTCTGTATTTGATGCTCCTGTGAAGTCCCAGCCAAAGCCGTTATGCCGGGCACCACAATACCTTTGAGCATAGTGCCAATAAGAGGGTATTACGGTGGAATCCACCAGTGTAATAGCATTATACAGTTCAATAGGCCGGTTAACGATGGGTGTTCCCGATAAGCATATTATATGCGGGATTGTTTTTGCCAGTTTCTTGATGGCTTTTGTGCGTTTCGTCTTGTTGTTTTTTACTAAGTGGCATTCATCCGCTATCAATACTTGTGGATTCATTGTTTTCAATTCTTCCACCCAGTCTGCTAATATATCGTAATTGATAATCAGGATATCTTTGCAAGGGATTGCATATGGGCGTTTCCCGGATAAAATATGTATACTCGGATTTTTCAGCCAGGCTTTTGCTTCTTTTTTCCAATTCAGCTTCAGACTGGCCGGGCACACAATTACAGCAGGACGTTTTTCAGGATGCAGTTGAAGCCACGCTAAGGTTTGTATAGTTTTGCCAAGTCCCATTTCATCCCCGATCAAGGCTTTTCCATTTTTAGCTTCAATAAAAGCCACGCCTTTCTTTTGGAAAGGTCGTAATTTTCCACGCAATCCGGGAATTTCAATCTCTTTTACCTTGTTGATGTCAACATGACTATTGTTTAAAAATTCTTCCAGCTTGTCATCAAGTGCAAATCCCCACTCTTTTAATTTTTCTACTGTCTCTATTTTGAGCGGGGCTGTCCACCATGCTTTTCTGTCTTTCTTGTGGAATTTTCGCCTGTCTAAGGTTTTGACCCGCTGGATATCTTCGTGATTGAACGTGAATGTTATCTTGATTGTTTTTCCGTTCGATTCCAAGACAGCGGTGCGTTCTGGGCTGATGGATTCTTGGCTTTGTGGTGGTACAGCGGGATTGTCCATGGAAAGAATAAATGTCTGGTCAACTTCAGGCGGGAGGGGGTCCTCTTTGATTATACACATCTTCGGAATCCACCAGTGGTGTCCTTTGGGACTTTGCAAGAGAACGGCTTTATCCGTTTCCCGCATTTTTGTGGCAGGTAAGAGTGTAGGGATTCCTTTTCGTTTTGCAAAGTCTTCTTTTATTGCATATATCTTTGTTGTTTTAGACATGCTTCACTCCTTCTTTTTCACGGTGTAGCTTCTTTGTTTGAGCAGGTTTAATGCTTTTCCTTTGTTTCCTTTTTTGTATAGTATTTCAATGTAGGGTATTCCGGCACCGTCCAGGAAATATGTATACTCTTTCCTATTGATAATAGCCGTGACAGAATACCCTGTTACCTCAACGATTGTGAACTGTAGTTTTTTTAACATTCGATGTTTACTCCTGTGACAATTTTTGCTTTATATCTGGCGGCATCGGTCAGTTTTCTTCTCCATGCCTTTTCACTTGGTGCCCATCGAAATCCATTCTGTTTTAACCTGTTGCGAGTATCAGCATTTGGTTTGTTATCATAGAAAATTCGCACATACCCATCATCATAGTTGATTTCAATTGTCCCGCCTTCAAAATCAATTTCCTGTGGACCGCCCAGCGTTTCCGCTTTTTGTTTCCTGGCTTGTATCTCTTCAAGACGTTTTTTAAGCCTTCTAATTTCAGAGTTGTTGTTTCGCAGTTCGTAATCAGCAAAACCAATCCGGCCTATATAATCAGGCTCAAGCAATTTTTCAGCCGTAGTTTTGGAAAGATTTAGTTCTTGTTGCAGTTTTTCTGTCTTTTCAGACTTAGACAGCTTTTTGTTTCTTACAATCTTGTTTGCTGTCTTCATCATTTGTTGGAATTTTTCCTTTTCTTCAATCTTGTTCTGTAATTTTCGAACAGCATCCGAATCTGTTGAAGATATGGGCGCACGTTCAGGACGAAGCTTTTGCTTTATTTTTTCTATGGTCTTTTTGTCAAACTCGATTAAATCTTCAAGACGAGCTCTTTCTGTCGTAAGGGTTTTTTCATTTCGTGCTGTAGGGAATTTAGCCGAGCCGGTGATCATTGGGCTGATGGTCCTCGATTTGGCTGTGAGAAGTGCTTCAAATTTTTTCTTATAGCCTTTTTTATACCTTTGTAGTTCTTCTTCTGCTATCGTCCTTTCTTCATCATTGCGTGCCATGCCCATAATTTCAGTATATACGGAATTAATATGATTTGCATAATCTTTCTGCTCCTGCTGTGCCCGCTGTTCGGGAATAAAACTTGTTCCCCGATGGGCATTATATGCTAATAGATAATCTATTTCATTGGGTGTTGCAAAGTTTGTCATTTTTCATTCTCCTTCGATGATAATTGTGAATTGTAGTTTTTTCATTATCATTCCTCAGTTGGAAATGTCATCAGGTATAGCAGAAAGAAACATAAGATTCCTGCCAATTTTGACATCCCGAACCAGAAATAATTCGGGGAATCAGCAGCACTGAAAAAGAATCCGGCAATAAACAGGGTTGCCCCAACTCCGGCTTTGATGTATGGTTTTAGCATTGTTGTTTTCCTTATTGTGGAGATTAACATTTTAATGCATCAGCAATTATTGATGTCATCCCTCCGAATCTGATAGTCTTTCAATGATTAAATCCATATTCCTCCTTTAAAGACGGTCAAGGTCTTGCACAACTTCAAAAGCCTGATAACATTCACACTTGTTCAGCCGGTCGCCCTTAATGCCGATAAAATCGGTTTGCAAAAATTCCCGCAACACGTCTTTGTGTCTGCGAAAAGGCCGGTCAATGATTTGTTTTGTGAAAATGTTGACCGGATAATATCTTGTTTTTTTGAACATAGTTCCTCCTTTCGCTAATATCAGAAAAAAGGGCGCATTGCTGCGCCCCTTT
>JAGHBR010000259.1 GCA_021160885.1 Caldisericaceae bacterium | reverse complement strand
CAATTTAAGAGAACCAAATTTGTCAACATTTTAATTATTTCCTTCCTGTTCTCAATTTTGTTTCTTCGGATAGTAACAAAAAATTAATGCAGATGCAAATTTTTTCTTATCGTTTGATCAATGAAAACCGGTCTCAGACGAAAATATCAATATGTTATAAAAAAAATTATCATCTGCCCATTTTAATGGATTATTTTTGATGTACCACCGGATGCGGTTTAATTCGTTTTCATCGCGAATGATGTGTTCCCAGTAATTGCGTTGCCACAACTTGACGCCCGGGGTTCGCCGGATGCGGTTGATTTTGCGTGTGGTTACGGACAAAAAATTTTGCATTACGGCCGACAATGAACCGGGTAATGTTCCGCGTGGTCCCCGTAGGGGCGAAGGATTTCCATAATCATTTTTTTCATTTGGCCTATTTTTGTTGTGCAACAATGCATTTTTGCCGTTGTTGAATTGTTCAGGGAAATCCTTCGCCCTTACATTTGGATCACCATCGATATCATCACAACCATCCGGCCAACGGACAATGTGTACAATCCCATGAAAATAATGGGGCATCACCCGGTATCCATCCATTTGAATATGGTTAAAATGGTTTGGTAATTTTCGCCAATGGTAATTCACAATTTTGCCAAAATCATTCAAAACCATTTTTTTGTTTTTTACTGTTCCCAACAAACATTCACGGTTTTGTACCACCATGGTCACAAAATACCATCCGGGACGGCGGTAATCCCATCCCTTCAGGCGAATCGACCTGCGGTGGTGTTTTCGCGGATCGTAACGGTTCATTTTGTTTTTCCCGTTATTTTTTGTAGGGGTAAAGCATTTTCATCTGCATTTTTCTAATGGTTAATTTTTATCATTTAGTACCACAATATTTTCCTAAATGTTTTTTGGTTTTCGAAAATGCTTTACCCCTACAATATCCCCCAAAAATTTGAATTTATTTGTAAATCCTAAAATTCGCCGTGCGCACCAGAACGGAATCGTTCCATTCGTTGGGTTGCCAGGCACGCACGTAAATCAATGGATCGGCCTCACTAAAATCGATTAATAAAAACAGGTACCCTTCGTCGGAATAGGTGGTGGAATGGTAGCTCTGGCGCATTTCCACGCCGTAAACGCCTTTAACGTTGTTCTTGCGAATCATACGGAAACTACCGTAATTGAGAAAAATGTCCTGCTGTGCTTCAAACACGCGTTGCAAGCGCTGCAGGTATTTTTCTTTGGTCAGACGGATGTACTGGTAATCGGGTTGTTTTTCGAAACGCTGGTAGCGCACCACATCCTTTGGTAATTTTTTATGTTCAATCTTGCGTCCCACAATAATCAGTGCGTCGTCGGCAAACATTAAATTGATGGTCTGCAAATCGCGCACCAGGTAGGCCGTGCGGTATTTTTCCACAAATTTGATGATGGTTTGCCGTTCCTTCCAGTCCTTGCCAAATTGCGATTGTTGCACAAAATTCTGGTACAAATTTTCTGAAATGCTGGTGTTCAAATCAATCAGATTTCCGTCGTGGTCAAAATCCAGTACCAGGTATTCGGTGCTTTGCTTGTGCAGACTGGGATACCGGTGCAGCACACGCACACGACGCAATTCGTAGCCCAGAGCAGTCTTGTTGATTCGGGCCTGGATGGAATCGTCCAGCGGTCGGGGATGGTTGAATTTCAAATAATTGATTGCTTTAGTACGCAAAAAAGCGTCATGGGCAAAAGCGGCCGCCAGGTGCTTTGCATTGCCTTCCTTTAAGAGATTTAAAAATTGAATCGTTGCCCGTTGAATTTTTTGGATGACCGGCACTTCACCATCGTAGGTTAGTTTTAAATTCCAACCGGCGGCGGTACTTGTAATTTGGCTGGCGGCCTCAAGCGGTTTTTCTTTTAGCGGCAAAATGATCGTACTGTTAAAGGTTGGTTTGTCCACCAGAGGCCCACAGGTCGGCTACAACCTTAAATTCATCGCGTGCGTCATAATAAGCGTATTTAATGGCCAGCTTAAGCTCATCAAATTTCACCGAAGGCCCCAGCAAGTGGAAAGTGGCCAGTCCGTCACGGGCCGTGACCTGTACCTGATTTTGCCCGTCCCAGAAAGTAAAATCCAAAAGAGCCACCGGGCGTTCTCCGGCTGTAACACGCAGGGTAATCTCCCGTTCATGCGGGCTAAGCAATACATCTTTAATTTTTTGGAATTGAATTTTGCTAAAAATCTGGTTTATGCGTGCGGGAATTTCCAGCGTCAAATTTACTCCATCCACTACAATATTCTGATCGGGTACGGAATTGAGTAGCAACAGGGCAAATAATCCAGTTTTAAGGCGTAAGCATAATTGGCCAGTTCTTCATACTGTTGCGCTTTTTGGAACATGTGGCAAATCAGGCGTTTGCGTTCTTCAAAAATTTTAGAGACTTCGTCTTTGGAAATGTAGCAAAACACCTCAATGCGTCCATCGGGCAAGGGCTGTTTGATCATTTGCACATTTTTAAGAGTGGCGGCGCTGTGCGTTTGCAAAACCGCTTCCAAATCTTCTTCTAACCCGCGATCGGTTTCTGTTAATTTTTGACGGAAAGAATTGGCCACGCGCACGGCAATTTGCTGCGTTAGCTCGGCCAGCGCCCGGTCACGTGCTTCCTGTTCGCTAAATGATACTCCATTACCGTAATAATACTTGCCCGATTTAATAATATTTTGTTTGTCACTGGCAAATAAAAACATGATCCATAACAACACTATAAGGAAAAAGAATTTCAGCTTACGCATGCCAAATCCTTTTGATTAATACCTACAGTTAATTTAAAAAAGACTAAACAGTGTGATTAAATGTCGGCGTCCAAGTTAATTCCCCAGGGATAAGGTCAAGTTTATTCCCCACGTAAGATAAAAAATATATTCCTAAATTGAGCGATTTTTAATTTTGTGTTCGTTTTTATACCTTTTTTCAGCTTAATTTTAATTGATCCTCATCGGCATATTAATTTTTCATTTTCTTTGGTAATTTTTAATGCCGATTCTTTTTTTTATTTGAGCTTTTTCTAAATAAATAAGCCTTTTTCTTTTAAATTGGACTTACTTATCCTATTGAATTTTTTTAAACTTCTTATTATTATAAAAATTGAATGACAGGGGGCCTTTGACATCGCTCCCATAATTCATCTAATTTTAAACCCCTCATCATAATTTCTCTAACTCTCATTTTTACAATGCCGCCATGGCTTACTATTTTGACAGCAAAATCAATCAGCTTTCGGCGAAAGGTGTTTGGATAACTGCTTATCGCTATTATATCTGATGTAATATCACGCTTATATGATTCAAACATTATGTGCGTTATGACTTGAAAATAGTAATAGGCCTCATTCATGGCAAAATGTTTGAAGGGCAATTGTTCTTTGGTTATAAATTCCTTAAGACTACGATGTACTAACTCGTCTCGGCCTCGTTTATGGTTAATACGTATAACCTCTTCTATTTCAGTAAAATGACCAATACCTGCTGATTCTAATTGATCCGTTAATTCTTGATCCATCCCTAAATTGGTAATTATTATGGAATTGGTTCCCATGAAATTTAGGACACGCTGACCATTTTCTTCTGCAATAAGACTCGTAAATGCTACGCGCCGGAATCTATCCCAGGACTTATAGCGAAAACCGAACTCTAAATAGCTCCATACACCTTTTGATTTGTATTCCTTATATTCTTCTTTGCTAAATGACTTTATATCATCCCAGAGATAATCGTAAAATTTACCTGTAATTACATAATGGATCTTTAGATCATCTTCAAAATATTTAAAGGCCTTCTGATCAAAAAAGCCACTATCTCCAACTAATATAATGGGAATATCTTCACGATATCTGCTTCGGATTATTCTTACAATACGCTTTATGGACTCTTTAAAATCATCTCCATGATTCGAGTGCGCACTACCCCTACGAAAGATAACATCCACAAGATAAGGGCCCCAGGTAATATGTAAAGGCTGAAATCCTTTCTTTCGCTTATATGTAGGCTCCACGCCCTCCCGATTGCGAGCATCATTATTATCCAATACCATTGTATCTATACCCAGTATGATATGGTCTGGATTCTCTAATTTTAACCGCCAAATGAATAACTCTGATATTATTTCTCTAAATTCTTCACTACCTATCCCCTTATTCATAAATAGACGGAAAAATCGCTTAATTTGATGCGAAGAAGCTAATTGAGCAGGGGATATCTCTAATAAGGATGCATGCGCTTCATCGCTCTTTAAATGATCAGAATAACTGATTGATGTATTGCTGCCATCCATTAAAAAGCACATTAGTTGAATCAAAAATTCCCGCATACCAAGTCCTTTTCTCGAACCTTTTATTATTCCAAGCTGATGCTCTATCAAATGGTAAACACGAGTATTCTCTAAATAACGTTGAAAAAAAGTCAATCCGCCACGACTGGCGATTACATCATTTGTAGTCTCGATTTTTGATATTTTAGTTTGCTTTGGATTGGTATTTTTGTTCATATTCTAACGAATAGGCTTCGCACCGGACGCTAATACATAAAATAAAAAGGGGGCGCTTTTACCCAGCGTCCGGTGCCAAGCCAGTGATGGACTTTGCCCAGAACTGGCTATGGATTTTGCTTTTTCGTTAATCAAGTGGAGAGATCGACTGAAATGGCTCGTTTTTTCCTAAAAAAGAAAAATAATCTTTAATAGTCAGGACCTTTAACATTTTTAAACACATATTCTTTTCATAATTTTTGTCAATTTTTACCTTTTGGACGTACGTTTTCATTAACCTTAATCTGAATTAAAAAAAATCGAATAAATTCTTTTAAGACCAATAAACCTCCATTGGCGGCGCCCTTAAT
>JAGHBR010000536.1 GCA_021160885.1 Caldisericaceae bacterium | reverse complement strand
GAGTATAAAAGTGTAAGAGTGTAAGGGTTAAGGGGGGCTTTGGAGAGTATCAATTGTTTAAAAATTGGATGCTAATTATATAACCTCATTCAAAATTTAACATTCAAAACTCAAAATTTCTTTAACCGCTTTCACCCGCACCCGGGCGCTTTCAACAGTGGAAAGCCCCGGGATTTGCCAGGTGAAGTTTCAAGGTCTGAAAAATCAGAAAAACAAGGACGACTAATCTATTCTGCTGCAAGCATTTCTTTGACTTGTTTAGTAATGTTTTCTGTTGTAAAACCAAAGTATTCCATCAGTTGCTTTTGCGGTGCGCTTTTACCGAAAGAATCCAGGGCAATAATCCGGCCTTCCAGTCCGGCATAGCGTTCCCAGCCCCAGGAGCTACCCGCTTCTACCACAATACGCTTTTTAATGGAAGAAGGTAATACTTTTTCTCGATATTCTTCAGACTGTCGTTCAAATAAGGTAGTAGAAGGCATGCTGACCACCCGAACCTGAACGCCTTCGCTGGTCAGCTGTTCGTAGGCTTGCAAACAGAGATGCACTTCAGAACCGGTAGCGATTAAAATGACCTGCGGTTCGTTTTCGGCATCGGCCAGAATGTAACCACCTTTTAACGCTTCTTTTGCTGTCGCATATTTCGAACGGTCGATTGTCGGCAGATTTTGTCGGGTCAGGACCAAAGCGGTTGGCCGATCTTTTTGCGTTAGTGCCAGGTGCCAGCCCCAGACGACCTCATTAGCGTCAGCCGGACGAAAGACCTCAACATTGGGAGTGGCTCTCAGTGCGGCTAAATGTTCAACGGGTTGATGGGTAGGCCCATCTTCACCAACACCAATGCTGTCATGGGTAAACACGTAGATTGCCGGAATTTTCATCAAAGCAGCCAGACGGATGGCCGGTTTCATGTAATCAGAAAAGACAAAAAAGGTGGCGCCAAAAGCTTTTAACTTACTTAACACCAGTCCATTGACGATAGCACCCATGGCGTGTTCCCGAATGCCAAAATGCAGATTACGCCCCTTGCGATTTTGTGCACTAAAGGAATCCGAACAGTTCATTAAGGTTTTGGTAGAAGGCGCTAGATCGGCCGAACCACCAATTAACCACGGAATGGCTGGCGCAATGGCATTTAAAACCTTGCCGCCGGAAGCCCGCGTAGCCATGCCTTTTTCATCCGCTTCAAATTCCGGTAAGTTTAAATCCCAGTTTTCCGGCAACCTGTCCTGCTGAATGGCCAGAAATTCCCTGGCCAGTTCAGGGTAAGCTTGCTGGTATTTATCAAAAAGCTTTTGCCATTCTTGCTCGGCTTGTTCCCCCCGTTCAATGTTCTGTTGGCGAAACTGATCCACTTCTTCCGGCACATAGAATTGCCAGTCCGGATTCCAGTCGTAGTTTTGTTTGGTTAGTTTTACCTCTTCTTCACCTAAGGGAGAGCCGTGCACTTCGGCAGTATCCTGTTTGTGCGGACTGCCGTAACCAATGTGTGAATTCACAATAATCAATACCGGTTTTTCCATTTGCAAAGCGACCTTTGTCTGAGCCCGCAAACTTGAGGTATCGTTGGCATCCGCTACCTGAAGAACCTCCCAGCCATAAGCCTCGAAGCGTTTTTTAACATCTTCGGAAAAGGCCAGTTCCGTATTGCCTTCGATGGTAATATGATTATTGTCGTAGAACCAGATTAAATTATTAAGTTTAAGATGTCCTGCCAGAGAGGCGGCTTCGCTGGCCACCCCTTCCATCAGGTCGCCATCCCCGCACAGAGCAAAAATATGATAATCAAGTAAATTGAAATCCGGTTTATTAAACCGCGCGGCCAGCCATTTTTGGGCAATGGCCATTCCCACACTAACCGAAACGCCCTGTCCTAAGGGACCGGTTGTTACTTCCACACCCGGCGCCTCGCCATATTCTGGATGACCGGGACATTTGCTGTGTAACTGACGAAATTGTTTAATATCATCAAGACTCAAATCATAGCCCATGATGTGTAAAATGGAGTAAAGCAACATGGAGGCATGACCGTTAGAAACAACAAAGCGATCGCGATTGGGCCAGTTTGGATTTTTAGGATTGTGTTTTACAAATTCGTTGTAAACAGTAAAAGCCAAAGGCGCCAGTCCCATGGGAGCGCCTGGATGTCCTGAATTGGCTTTCTGAATTGCATCAATAGAAAGTGTTCGAATCGTCGTAATGATTTGTTGTTCCAGAGTTTCTGAAATTGCCATCTTATTCTCTCCTTGAATTTTTTTAAATCTAAATTTTAAGTTAAATGTAAAAGTTATTGTAATTTATTCCAAACAAAATTTAATATCCCAATTTTCTCTGGAATTTTCTTTAATTTCAGGTAAATGTCTGTTTGACGTATTTTTTTGTACTGTTTGTAATTCATTTAATTGCCTTTATGCGGAGCTAAGAGGGGCTTGGTTTGCGCCCCACGGTCTTTGTCACAACGCGAATTGGAAAACATTGCCCGCGCTTACATCCGTGCCATCGCCGACATTTTAGGTGTTGACAAAGATATCCCGGCGCCGGATGTGTACACTAATCACCAGACCAGGGCCTGGATGTTAGATGAATTCGAAACCATTTTACGGCGCCGCTAGCCAGATGTTTTTACAGACAAGCCTCTGCCCATTGGGGGGTAGTGAAGGCCGACGTGATGCAACCTCGCGTGGCGGTGTGTTTGCCGTTCGCGAAGCATGCCATTACTTAAATCTTGAACCAAAAACCTTTGCTGTTCAGGGATTTTGCAATGCCGGGCAGCGTGCTGCCTTGCTGCACGAGGAACTTTTAGGTGGTAAGCTGATTGCAGCCAACGATTCCAGAGGCGGGGTTTACGATCACCAGGGCATTGATGCCAAGCTCTGGTTGTGCACAAATTAAGAACTGGCAGCGCGCTTGATTTCCCTGGTGCCAAATCCATTCCTCATGACGCGGTACTCGAGCTGGAGTTGGATGTGCTTTATCCAGCGGCACTGGAAAATTCTATTTCAGAAAAAAATGCCCACAAAATAAATGCACGGATTATTTGCGAACTGTCTAATGACCCAACCACACCGGAAGCCGATTTAATTCTTGTTGAACGGCACATCTTTGTCATCCTCGATATTTTATTAGCCAGCGCTGTCGGAGTAACGGTTTCCTATTTTGAAATGGTTCAAAACAGCGGCGAAGCCTGGGACGAACAAACCGTTCACACAAAACTGGATAACAAAATCAGAGGCCTTTAAAGCTTTTAGTGAAGCGTAAAAGAAAAGAATGTCCATCCCCGCCTGGCAGCCATGGTCGTTGGCGTAGCCCGCGCGGCCGAAGACTGTAAACTAAGGGGCTTGGTTTAACATTGAACTGTTTTGCTAAATTCGACAGGTTTAAAGAGGTTAAGGGTTGAGAGTTAGGGCATTGACTGTGTTGCGAATGACTTAGTTGAATGGTTGACTGGGGTTAAAAAGTTAAGGGGATAAGAGTATAAGGGTTAAGAGATTGGCATCGTTTTCCTTCCCTGCTGACAGGGAAGGGGGCCGAGGTCGAGATGGGGCAAGGCTTAAATTTAGTTAAGGGTGTAAGGGTTGTAGGGTTAAGGGTTTTTAAGTGCATCAACTGTGTTAATTTAATAAACTCAGGATCGGATTTATTTTGGGCATCAGAGGCAGCCACCTTTTATTTCCTCACAATCTGGAGGCGGAAGGGAATTTCGTATTTCGAAATTCGAGTTTCGAATTTCTTAATCTTCGGGGCGGGGCAAAGCTCGAATTTGGTTAAGCGTTAATTAAGGGTTAAGAGTGGAGCCCGATTTTTGCATCAACTGTGTCGATGCAAAAATCGGAAACCTTAAAGATTATCTTTCTGTAATAATAGAAGCCTAATGAATTTTAAAAAAATAAAAACTAGACATTTGGAAATTCCCATCAACGCTCTTGACTTTATTAGAAAATTTCTTATATTAGTCTCAGGTTAAGTTATTTACTTATATTTTATGAAAAATAATTATAAGGCTTATATTAATG
>JAGHBR010000111.1 GCA_021160885.1 Caldisericaceae bacterium | reverse complement strand
CCTGAATGCCTGACCTTGACAAATACGCTCTCTTTCTCTAAATTGATGCTGAATGTTTAAATAATTAAATTTTTTAATCTTATGTTACTATTTAATTTTTAAACGCTTATGGATCGCTACAAAGTTCCGGCAGCTCCTGCCTCTGCCAGGTTAACAATTAAAGGATCAAAATTTATTTGCCATATTTTGCCCGTCGAAAGCAAAGATGAGGCCGAGGCCCAATACCAGTCAATTAAGAAACGTTTTTATGATGCCACACACAATTGTTTTGCCTACCGAATTGATGAGTCATTGTTTCGTTTTTCTGACGATGGTGAACCATCAGGTACCGCAGGTCGTCCTATATTACAGGTACTGGAAGGAAATGAATTATTCGAAATTTTGTGTGTGGTTACCCGCTACTTTGGGGGAACTAAATTGGGTACCGGAGGGCTGATTCGTGCTTACAGTAATGCGGCTAAAGAAGCCCTTAAAAATTTAAAAATCACAGAAAAAGTCAAACAAAAATCTTTAACCATAAAAACCGATTATGTAAACGAACAATATGTCCATCGCTTGCTCAGTCAATTTAGTGGTCGAGTGACAAATTCGGATTATTCTAATGGCGTAGAACTTCAGGTCGAAATACCGTGGAGCAAGTCAGAGTTATTTCTGCATAATTTAAAAGAACTTACTCATGGACAAATTGAATTAATCAAATAAAGGATCGGGCATTTAGATGGAACAGAATATTTTAGAAGTGCAGAATGTCAGTAAAAGTTTTAATGGCCATCAGGTTTTAAAAAATTTAAGCTTTACGGTTCAGGGGGGCGAAACGTTTGGCTTGTTGGGGCCAAACGGCGCAGGCAAAACCACAACCATGCGCATGATCATGAATATTTTACAACCGGATGAAGGCGAAATTCTCTTTAATGGCATTCGTCGGCAACGATTAAAGGGTGTACACTTTGGCTATTTACCAGAAGAGCGGGGGCTTTATCCCCGGGCAAAAGTCCTTGACGTGCTGATCTACTTTGGAACCTTAAACAATTTTTCGGTGCGCAAAGCTGAAGTTGAAGCCATCCGTTACCTTGATCGACTGGGCATTGTGCAGTACACCGACGCCCGCATTAATGAATTGTCCAAGGGCATTCAGCAAAAAATTCAGTTTATTGCGGCCTTTTTACATGATCCTGAGGTATTGATTCTGGACGAGCCCTTTACCGGGCTTGATCCCATTAACCAAACCGTGCTACAGGAAATTTTAGAAGAGTACAAAAGTAAAAACAAAATCCTCATTCTTTCCACCCATCTGATGGACCAGGCAGAAAAACTTTGTAGCCATATCTGTTTAATTAATCAGGCACAGGTTGTAATTGACGGCCCCATCTCCAAAATCCGGCAAAGATTTCGCGAGGATGCCTACTTTATTGAAGCGGACCGCCCCATCCCGGATCTAGCAGAGATTAAAGGCCTACAAATTATTGAAGAAGGAAAAAACAGTTACAAATTCCTTGTGGAACAGCAATCACTTAAATTTTCTGACATTCTAAAAAAGGTTGAACAAAAAGCCAGAATTCTGCGCTTTGAAGTTTTTGAACCATCATTACACGACATTTTTATTCGTTTAATTCAGAAACAGACAGAGGAATTAAAATGAAAAATATTTTCCGCATTGCGCGTTGGGAGTTTCTTACGAGGGTCAAATCGCGTTCTTTTTTGTTCAATACGTTTATTTCGCCCTTTCTGTTCGCTGCGGTTATTACCATTCCATTATTCATTTTTAATTTGCAACCGCAAATCACAACCAAACTAATTGGGCTTATCGACCTTTCCGGTCAAAATATCAAAGAAGAATTACAGCGTGAACTCAGTCGAAGTTACCGGCTCAACAACCAATCATCGGAATACCTGGTTATGAATATTGCTGTGGGCAACTCAAAGCCCTATAAACAGATGCTGGCAAAATATGAAGAAATAAAAGCCCGACTCGATTCTATCAGTCAGGCTTATGAACAAATAAAAACAGAACGCATGCAATATTACAAAAATAGCCGCATCCCCAACAGGGATTATGTATTGCGAACTTCTTATGAAAAATTACAAAACACCAGAGAAGAAAAGGAACTCATCGAAATTGAATTTTCCCGTTTTAAATCGGCCATGGATTCGCTTTACAAACGCGAAGCCCTGAAAACAGCAGATTCCTTGCTACACATGGATGTTCTTAATGCCTACCTAGTTTTTGGGCCCGACTTTACTAAAACAGGCGTGGTAGAATATCACACAAAAACACCCGGCGATTTAAAAGAGGTGGATCGTTTTGAGAGAATTCTTCAGACCATCATCATTAAAAAACGCATTTTAAACGACCAGGTGCCACGCAGTAAAATACGTCGCTGGTTCCGGCCTATTTATCTCAAAAAATACCAGTTGTTACCCGAAGGCCAACAGGAATGGAATTTTTACGTACAATTCTATGGGCCGCTTATTGGTGTGTTTTTACTCTTCATGGCCATCTTTACCGCGGGTGGCTATGTATTTAGCAGCGTTCTGCTGGAAAAATCTAACCGTGTGATTGAGATTTTGATGTCCTATGTCTCCAGTAACCAGCTGATGGGTGGGAAAATTCTTGGATTGGGATTTTTAGGCTTAGTGCAAATCTTTAGCTGGTTCGCTATCACACTTGTTTTGATGTCCTTAGGCGTCATACCGGCAGACAAAATAGCTTATCTCAACTGGCAAAATGCCGGCTACTTTTTAATCTACTTTAGCCTGGGTTTTTTGTTCTACGGTTCAATTTTTGTCACCATTGGCTCTGTTTCTGCCAGTGAATACGATGCGCAACAGATCAATCAATTACTGAGGACCATCGCCATTTTCCCCGTACTACTTTCGTTACTGGTTCTTGCCGATCCCAACGCGCCAATCATTCGTATTCTCAGTTTTATTCCATTTTTAACGCCATCTTTTATGATCATGCGCATCCCGCTTTCTACATCCCCCATCATGTTCGACATTTACGGTACCATTATTTTGATGATTCTATCTATTGCGGTAATGATTTTTATTGCAGGACGTATTTTTCGTATTTCTACATTAATGATTGGTAAAAAACCGACACCTCAGGAAATTTGGCGTTGGATTAAAGTATGGTAAACTCAAGGAACTTGTATAAATTTTTGCACTGCCATTAACTGCATGGATGGCCGGATTCAGTTGGCGTTATTACCTATTTACAAAGGCGTTTCAATCGACCTTACGTTGATATGATTACAGAGCCTGGGCCGAATAAAATTCTGACTGAACAAACCGATGAAATGCAACTAAAATCTATTTTTTCGCGTGTCGAAATTTCCGTCAACAAGCATCAATCTAATCAAATAGCGGTGGTTGGCCATTATGATTGTGCAGGGAACCCGGCACCTAAGAATGTACAAATTGAACATATCAAGAAATCAATAGAGGCCATCTCTCAAAAATATCCGAATACTGAAATCATCGGCTTGTGGGTTAATGAAAAGTGGCGGGTCGAAGAAGTGACCTAAAGTTTTAGTTGAATAGGTGTTATGTTTAAAAGTCAGCGGGGCGTTCGGTGTGCAGTTGCCCCTTTGCCCTTTTCTGGCGTTTTGATAAGGTAATAACTTTTTTGGACTTGTCAAGGGAGGATAATAAAGCCTCTTAATCAAGGAAACCCTTGACAAGTCCAAAAAAGCAAAAATTAATAAGTAACGCCAGAAAAGGGAAAAAATACTGTAACGTTGATTACAGCATTAAATGGCATCCTTTCTTAATTTGTAAACAACTGTTAAATTAAAAGAAAGGATGCCAAAATGAACTCTTCAACACAAACTAATAAGT
>JAGHBR010000161.1 GCA_021160885.1 Caldisericaceae bacterium | reverse complement strand
TCTCACCTGTACGAATCCAAAATCAAAAATATGGGTAATGCCGGCCGCAACGGCGGGGAATATTACACACCACGGCCACTAATTAAATCCATCGTAAAAGTGGTTGCCCCGGAAATCGGCAATACCATTTATGACGGCGCGGTTGGCTCCTCGGGCTTTTTGGTGGAAGCCTTTGAATATCTGAAGAAAACCAAAAAGCTGACCACCGGCGATATGACTACCCTGCAAAAGAACACCTTTTATGCCAAAGAGAAAAAATCGCTGGCCTACATTATCGGCATTATGAATATGATCCTGCACGGAATAGAAGCGCCCAATATTGTGCATACCAACACCCTGGCCGAGAACATTTCAGACATTCAGGAAAAAGACCGCTTTGATATTATTTTAGCCAATCCGCCCTTTGGCGGTAAGGAACGTAAGGAAGTGCAGCAGAACTTTCCCATCAAGACAGGGGAAACAGCCTTCCTGTTTTTGCAGCACTTTATCAAAAAACTCAAAGCCGGAGGCAGGGCAGGTGTGGTCATTAAAAACACCTTTCTTTCCAACACCGACAACGCCTCTATTTCACTGCGCAAACAATTGCTGGAAAGCTGCAACCTGCACACGGTGCTGGATTTACCCGGTGGTACATTTACCGGCGCTGGTGTGAAAACCGTGGTGCTGTTTTTTGAAAAGGGTGCGCCCACTAAAACAGTATGGTTTTACCAGCTCAACCTGGACAGAAATTTGGGTAAAACTAATCCGCTGAATGAAAACGACCTGGCTGAATTTGTGGAACTGCAAAAGACCAAAACTGATTCGGCTAATTCCTGGACGTTGGATGTGGCTTCGATAGACTCAGCCACTTGTGACTTGTCTGTGAAAAATCCCAACAATAATGATGAAATTGTTTTAAGAGAGCCAAAAGAAATTCTGGATGAGATGAAAGCACTGGATATGAAAAGTGAAGCGGTTCTAAAAGCGATACGGGAATTGGTATGAAGAATGGGTGGAAAATAAAAAAGCTTTCCGAGGTGTGTTCAGTAATTGCCGGACAGTCACCGGAAGGAAAATATTATAACGCCAATTCTGATGGCTTACCATTTTACCAGGGTAAAAAAGGATTCAAAGATAAGTATATTGAGGAACCAACTAAATGGACAACAAAAGTAACTAAAGAAGCAATTGCGGGTGACATTTTGATGTCAGTTAGAGCACCGGTTGGCCCCGTGAATTTTTCAACCCAAAGAATATGTATTGGCCGTGGTCTTGCCGCAATACGAGCTACAGAATTAATCGATAAAAATTTTCTATTCTATTTTTTCATCAAGCACGAAAATGAAATAGTTGGTAATGAAGGCGTTGTGTTTAATTCAATTAATAAAACTCAAATTGAAAATTTAAATGTCCCTCTTCCTCCCATCCCCGAACAAAAGCGCATTGTGAAAATTCTTGATGAAGCGTTTGCAGCCATTGACAAGGCCAAAGCCAATGCCGAAAAGAACCTGCAAAACAGCAGAGAATTGTTCGATTCCTATTTAAACAAAGTCTTTGCCCCTTCGGCAGGCCTTCGGCTGAGCTCAGCCGAAGTCTCAGGGCAACGCAATCCGGGGGAAGATTGGGAAGAGAAGAAGCTGGGGGAATGCTTTAAACTAAAAAGTGGCGATGGATTAACAAGCAAAAATATGAGCCGAGAAGGTAATATACCTGTTTATGGCGGAAATGGTATAGCTGGTTCTCATAATGAATATAATCTTTCCGGTAGCAATGTAATTGTGGGACGAGTTGGTGCATTATGTGGTAATGCAAGGCATATAAATGAGAATATCTGGTTGACAGACAATGCTTTCAAGGTAATTAACTTCAAATATGAGTTTGATAATTCATTTCTTACTTATTTGTTGAACTATAAAAATTTAAAAAGCTACGCAAGACAAGCAGCCCAACCAGTAATTTCTAATTCATCTTTGCAAGACGTAAAATTATATTTCCCACATTTTATAAATGAACAAAAACAAATTGTCAAAAAACTTGATGGAATTTCGTCAGAGTCAAAAAAACTCGAAACCATTTATCAACAAAAGCTGTCTGATTTAGAAGAACTCAAAAAATCAATCCTGCAAAAAGCGTTTGACGGGGAATTGACAATTGAGAATGGATAATTGTCAATTACGACATCGGGACAAATTGTCCCCAGATAGATATTAAGGGGATGGTAAAATATGAATAAAAACAAAGATATTGAGCCAAAAAACAGGCTGGTTGTATTCCAAAACAGGCAAATCCGCCGGATTTGGCACGAAGACGAATGGTATTACTCGGTAGTGGATATTTGCGGCGTTCTAACCGATAGCGCTGATTCCGGTGCATACTGGCGAAAGCTAAAGCAGAGACTGAAGCAAGAAGGAAGTGAAGTCGTGACAATTTGTCACGGGTTGAAAATAGAAGCCCCTGACGGTAAAAAACGTGTAACAGATTGCAGTAATACAAAAGGCGTTTTTCGAATTATCCAATCCATCCCATCAAAAAAGGCGGGACCGTTCAAACGCTGGTTGGCGCAGGTGGGGCAGGACCGGCTTGACGAGATAGAAAATCCTGAACTTTCCCAACAGCGGATGAAAGAAATCTATGAGAAAAAAGGCTATCCCAAAGACTGGATTGACAAAAGATTAAGGGGCATCGCCATACGGCAGAATCTGACCGATCAATGGGAAGAGCGCGGAATTGAAGAACAAAAAGACCTTGCCATTTTAACTGCTGAGATTTCCAAAGCCACATTTGGAATGACGCCGGGTGACTATAAGAAGTATAAGAATCTGCCTGAAAAATCAAAAGCCAATTTACGCGACCATATGGATGATCTGGAGCTGATTTTTACAATGTTAGGCGAGCGCGTCACCACAGAGATTTCAAAAAAAGAGAAACCGGATACGTTTCCTCAAAACAAAAAGGTTGCCAGGCGCGGTGGTAAGGTTGCCGGAACTGCCAGAAAAGAAACCGAAAAAGAACTGGGCAGAAGCGTTATTTCGAAAAAGAATCTTCTGGATGTTGATAATGGATAATTGATAATGAACAATGGATAATGGATAATGGATAATGAAACGCGAGAATGTGATAAAAGAAAAGAGTTTTGATTTTGCATTGCGCATCGTAAAACTTTACAAGTATTTGCAGGAAAAAAAAGAGTTTGT
>JAGHBR010000534.1 GCA_021160885.1 Caldisericaceae bacterium | reverse complement strand
ATTAAATATTTCGCTGGAGAGCCCACTGTTGCTATGGAAGAGGAATAGAAGAACAAGACCGCTGCTAAATAAAAAGAGTCCTAAAATGCCATCTGCCAATTTTAACAGCGACTTTACGCTTAAGCTGAAGATGCTAGTCAGCCAAAAAATGATCGGCAGCCAAAAATACCAGGTGCTTAAAAGTGGTAACCATCCTTTAACACTGGCAAAAAGAAAATGGCCGAAGGCCAGATAAATGACAATCAGAAATCCCAGTCCAATCCATTGCTTCTGGGTTTTCTGCAAAATCGGAAAAAAAGAATTTGAAGAAAGCTCGAAGGAATTGTTTTTGTTTTGTTTCATGGGTAAAGACACCTGATTACTTTCCCTGTAATTATTTTTATTCTTTTTGTGCCTTTTTAGGATAAAAAGCACATTTCTGAAAATTCATTTTATAATGAATAATATTAATAAAATTTATTTTTGCAAAATTAATTTTTTAATTGCCGAATATTTCTTGCCTTTAAGGCGCAAAATGTAAAGTCCACTGGCTACTATTTGCCCATTAGCATTTGTCCCATTCCAATGCAGGCTGTAATAACCAGCCTGATAAGGGGCATTATTTACCAGTGTTGTCACTTTTCTGCCCTGAATATCAAAAATAGTAACCGATAGACGATCTGCTTCCGGTAGCTGAAATTTTACCGTTGTGCTTAAATTAAACGGATTGGGGAAATTTTGACCGACTTTAAATTCTTTGGGAACAGGTAAAAAGTCAGCAGTCTGAGAACGAATATAATCTGCCGGTCCAACCACAAGCCTGAGTTTTGTGCCCGGCTGGCTTAATGAAACTGGTGAATCATTGTTAAAAATTAACTTGCTATCTAAAGAAACTATTCGCCAGTTCCAACCCTGTGGAAGTGAATCCGCTACAATCTTTATTTGAGCAGGCGCATTGGTATTCCAGTTAACAATAAAGTCGAATTGATGGCCGGAATTCTTATCCGAAACAAATTGAGAAGTAAACCGTTGTCCATTTTTATCTTCAAAAAAGAGAGAAACAAATTTGCCCGGTGTTGGAGGTTCCGGCCAGTTGTAGCAAAGTTTTTTGTAGGCGGACAGGCTACCAACAAAATTGAAATCATCATGGTAGATGCCGCTTTGAGCCTTTAATTGCAATCGCCAACCGTGGATGGCTACCGCTTTGGCTACCTTAACGCTGACTTCTTTGGGCGTAAAGGCAATAACCTGCATGCCCTGATCGATTTTAATGGCGTACCCTTTGAAAGGTTGCAAAATGTCGGCTATTTCCCAGCCAGTGCCATTGTAATAATACAAAACCGGTACTTTGGGCCAGCCATTGGTTACTTCCTGCCATGAGACCGGAAAGGGAAATGGATTGGCAATCATGTTCCAGCCCCGCTTCACTGTGAGCTGAAAATCTTTGTTGGTCGGCACGGTTTTAAGTTGGCTGGCATTAAGTACGATGGAATCTCTGGTAATCAGATAAAGCGCATAACCGGGGACCAATTTGCGTTTTAAGTCCTTTTGTTCAATAAATTCATCATTATCTTCATCCCAGTCAAAAATTCGATATTTTTCAGGATCGTAGTTACCCAGTTCGTCTGTAAACAATTCTTTAAGGGACAGGTCGCTAAAAAAGGGCAGTGAAATCATCTGGTATTTTTCTTTTTTAGTGGCAAAGGGGAAAGCCATTTGTGGAACAGACACACTTAAATAGAGCGGATTTTGATCGCCATTTTCCGGGTAGATGGTGTGCCGGCCGCCGTGTTCAATTTCGAAATAGGCTTCCAGACCGCGTTCCGTGATCAGGCTTTCGGGCAGAACAACCGACCAGTTTTGACTGGTAGTTTGTTCCAGCCCAAGGCTCTGGAATTGCCCCTTGGCGCCTGGCCGCAAATAGAGAGTAACCTTCTGAATGGTGGTCGAATCATCGCTAATTTTGACCTTTAACGTGGTTTGTTGTCCAATGGTCAGTTGCAGCGAATCGGAATTAAAGCTTAACTGAGCCGGTGTCGAATCGATTTTACCACTACCTGCAAGCTGGATTTTAAATGGTGAATGTTCCGGATCATTGGAGTAAATAGTCAATTCCGCTGAATAATTTTGCGCAGTTGTCGGGGCAAAGCTGATGTTAAGGTTGTTTAGAGTATCATCCGGAGTAATGGTTTTACCGGCTAAATTTGAAGTAACTATAAAGGCAGATGCCTGAGCTCCTGAGAACGAAATGCTGTCAATCGTTAGCGTGGCATTCCCCAAATTGGCCAGGTAGAAAGGCAAAGATTTGCTTTCATTAACAAAAACAGAGCCAAAGTTTTCAAAAGAGGGCAGAGAACAAATGAGGAGCGGCGAAGCCGATGAATGTAGGGCAATGCCCTGCAATGTTATTGTTAATTGATGGCCCTCAATGTCTTGAGAAAAAAGATCGAGCTGAGCCTGATGATAGCCAGACATCTTAGGCCGGTAAGTCACGTTAAATGAAAGTAAGGAATCTTCAGGATTTAGAATAAGCGGAAAATTCAGCGTCTCTAAAATAAACTGATCGGCATTGACGCCACCTAAACGAATGCTATCGACATAAATTAATACATGGCTTTGATTGTAAATATTAATGGGCCTGATGGTAGAAGTATTAATCACCTGTTTTTCAAAATTGATCAACGGTTGCGTAATGAGTCGGGCGCTATCAGCTTCGGCCATGAGTAACAGCTCTGTGGGTTGATGGTACGGATTGTTCCAGAAAATTTTCAACAAAGATTGAAAGCATCCGCTACCATCAGGAGTGAATTTAATGTTCAGAGGCAGCGGTTCACTTTTCTGAGGCAGACTTTTGGGAATGGGCGGTACAAGTGAGAAGACGGTTGTGTCGGACAAAGCAAATGAATCGATTTTTACAGTGGCGCTACCCAAGTTTTTAAGCATCACAGAGCGTTCAAGCGTGCGGTAAAGCGAACTGCGACCAAAATCCAGCGTGTCAAGGGCAAGTTCCAGTTTAGGTTCAACGGCCTGAGCTTCAATTCTTAATGTACGAGGATTTTGAAACGGATCATTGGAGTAAAACTGGAGTGTTGCGTTTTGCGTTCCCACGCGTTTTGGATTAAAGGTGACCAAAAAACTTAAGGTGT
>JAGHBR010000479.1 GCA_021160885.1 Caldisericaceae bacterium | reverse complement strand
GTGTCGCCGGCCATTGTGGGAAATGTGGATGAAGACGACGATTTGGAAATCATTTACGTGGGACGCGATGCGGTTTACATTTTTGAAAAAGATGGCAGCCCCAAAACAGGTTTTCCGGTAAACATTGAAAATGGAGATGATTATTTTGATAGTAATTGGGAAGTTTTATCACCTTACAATTCACCTGCTTTAGCTGATGTGAATCAGGACGGTATTCAGGAGATCATTTATCTGGATGCTTTCGGCTACATTAACGCCCTGAGCGCACAATCTGGCCAGCAAATAATTGGTTTTCCGCTGTACGTGAAAAACAGTTTCATCAAAGGCCATTCACCGCTAATTGACGATATTGACGCCGACGGTGATCTGGACGTGTTACTGATCAATCACGAAGGAGTTCTACTGGTTTGGGATGCCCCTCAAAAATATGATGAACAAACAACAATCTATTGGAGTCAACCGTTTGCCAATCCCAAACACACCGGAGAGTACAGCCCGTTAAAAACAGAATTCATTAGCGCCATTTCCAAAGCGCAGTCGGTTCTACCGACGGAGTTCACGCTCAAACAGAATTATCCCAATCCGTTTAATCCGCAGACGACCATTGAATTTAGTCTGAAACAAGCGGCGCAGGTGCAATTAACTGTTTACAATATTTTAGGCCAAAAAGTAGTTGAACTGTCCAATCATCGTTCGTTGCCAGCTGGTCATCATAAACTAATCTGGAATGGCAAAAATGCCCGTCAACAGGAAATGGCCTCGGGAATTTACTTTTACCGTTTAACGGTTGAAGATGTAAATTCCGGAAACTTGTTGTTCAGCAAAGTGAGAAAGATGATTAAGCTGAAGTAGAACACTGATTAAAATGTTGTACATGCAAAGAAAATCGGCTTAAGATTTGATTTATTTCTAAAAACTTTTTTAAAAAAAGCATTAAAGAATCTCATTAAGTTGTTGTAAGTATTAGATTCCGCATTAAGTGCGGAATGACAAGTTTGGAAAATCCCCTATTTTTTCTAATCAGTAAGCGCAGGCTTTAACCCTATGCTTTTTAATTCCATCACCTGTTTGTTGGTCAGACGGGCAGGCTTTTTTAAAAAATTTGGAAAGGAAGCAAGAAAGAAAATTTTTGCATTTAAAAAAAACCTCTTTAAATTCACATTAGTTCTTTTAAAATAAAAGAACCCTTTCAGTAACGGGAAGCGCGGTGAAAATCCGCCACTGCCCCGCAACTGTGATGGGGGACGAAAGCCAGAAAGATGCCACTGTTCCGATTGCTCGGGATGGGAAGGCCTGGTGAGTAGGTGGATCCCAGAGTCAGGAGACCGACTGAAAAGGGCAGGCTCATGTTTTTCACGCGGGTGGAAAGTGAGCAAAAGAAAGTTGGGTAATTCATTCAAACCCAATATTTTCCTCCCTTTTTAGTTCTCTCGTTTGCGCTTTCCGTTATTGAAACGTTTGATGCATTAAGTTTCAGGTGATGATGAAGCGTTTATTTTTTTTATTCCTTTTAGGATTGCATTTGGTTAGTGCGCAGGGCGCCGAGCTTTTACTCCAGGTACGCGACATCTGGACAGGACGGCCCGTGGCCAATGCAACGGTCAAAGTGGAACAGGGGCAACCACTGCCCGTGGATGTCAGTGGGATCGTCCGTTTGCAGGTTTTGACTTCCAACACTGCCATTAAAGTTGAAGCGCCGGGCTACTTTCCTGAAACACTGAAGCTTAAAAATGGTCAGAGTCCGCTGCTGATTTATTTGATCCCTCTGGAACAAACGACTTTCATTACAGTTGTTGGAAAACCATTTTACAAGTCGCCATTAAGCATCCCATCTCACCGGACGGTGATTAGTTTTGCGGATCGGTTGTTGGTTCAATATCAACTAACAAAATCATTAGCCTTACAAAGCGGTTTATTTTTAAAGAGTTATGGCCCTGCGGCCAGTTTGCAGACCATTTCATTGCGTGGCATGTCGGCCGAGCAAACGCAGGTATTAATTGACGGCATTCCGTTGAATAACCTGCAACTGGGCAGTGTTGATTTAAGTGTGTTCGAGGGGGAGGACGTGGGAGCTGTGGAAATTTACCGCGGTTCCTCCGCCCTTTTGGGCGGCAGCGGCGCCATTGGCGGGAGTTTAAATCTCAGGTCTAGAGATCCTGAGGAAACCTTGCAGGTGCAGGTTGCCACCGGTTGGAGTTCGCTAAACAATCAACGAGCGGCTGTTTCGTTGGATGTGCCAATTGGGTACAGCAAACAGCTGGTCACCTTTAGCCATGCCAATGGTTTGAATCAGTACAAGACGAAATCAAATGGCCAATGGGTTGCCTTGCGTAATCGTGATTTCCGGCAGAATCACGTAAGCTGGAAATCGGTTGTGGAATTTGCCGCTAACTGGAAATTTTTCTGGCGCATAAGCCATTTAAAAAAGACAATCGGTTCGCCCAGGCCTTTTACCAATGTTAGCAGCGAGCAGACTAATTTAGCCCGCATGCGGCAAGATAACACTTTAGCTTATGGGGGATTCCGTTACCAGAAACCTGGTCTGGAATTTTATTTTACATCTTATTTACGTAACGAATGGATGGATTATTACGATCCGGCAGTGTCAATTAATCAACAGCCTTTGCACAGTTTACATTTTAATCAAGAAAAAGGCCTGCAGGGGCGTTTCCACTACTCTCCTCGCCAAAGGCTCTTGTTTAAGAGCGGAGTGGAATTTGCAAAACAAGCAATTTCGAGCACGGATGCCGGTCAACATGGGAGATCGCGCGCTTCGTTCTACCTGTTGAACGACTGGCGATTGTTCGAAAAGCGCTTTACCCTGCAGGCTTTTTCTTTTAATTCAGGTTTCAGGCTGGAAAAAGTAGGTCGCTGGCCGTTAATTTTCTTACCATCTGCTGGTATTACACTGGAATGGCCGGGGTGGCAATTATTTGTCTCCGGCGGTAAAAATTTCAGAATTCCCGGTTTTAATGATCTTTACTGGGTGCCGGGCGGAAATCCGGACTTAAAGCCCGAAGCTTCGGTTAATTGGGAATTTGGTTTACGAAATAATCTGGCCTGGAAACAATGGTTGTTCCAGGGCCAATGGAGTTTGTTTCAAAATAGGGTGAAAAATCAAATTAAATGGCTGCCTTCGGCCAGCGGTTACTGGCAACCGTTCAATATTGCAGGCATAAAAAGTCGCGGTCTGGAAGTGGAACTTTCGGCCAGCGATTTAAAGGAGCGCCTGAAAATCGCATTAAACTACCATTACATGAAAACGATCAAAAATAAAGCGGAGTTTCCGGGCGATGAAACGGTTGGCCGGGAGGTTCCTTTTTTACCTCGTGAAAAGCTAACCTTTCAATTACAATTGAACCAGAAAGCGGCAATGGGCAGTTTTAATCTTCAATACATGAGCTTTCGCTACACGGATTTTTCAAACAACCCGCACCTAATTTTGCCTGGTTTTGTGGAAGCAAGCCTGGCGCTGACTTATGGCCTGACATGGAAAACGTTAAGCCTTCGACCCGGATTGCAAATCGAAAATCTATTCAATAAACACTACAGTGTACTGCCCGGCTATCCCCTGCCCGGGCGTTATTTCAATTTGAACCTAAATTTAAAGTTCAATCAACCAAGTCATGGAGGTAGCAAATGAAGCGAATTTTTCTTTTTTTAATCTCAAGTTTAATCTTATTTTCATGTGAAAAAGATCCGACTGGCGCCGGCAAAGAAAAACAGGCGCAATCGGTCGGGGCCTTTATTGTGAATGAAGGCAATTTTGGCAAAGGCAATGGATCGCTCTCTTTTTATAG
>JAGHBR010000489.1 GCA_021160885.1 Caldisericaceae bacterium | reverse complement strand
GCGGGATGGTTGGCAAGCCCAGGGTAAGCAAAAAGCTTTCCAGTGTTTTGGAAGCAAACAAAAAGAGCACCATGGATTCGGCCAATACGACAATCAAGGCCATTACTGGAGTTAGTTTAAAAATTTCATTGCCGACCGTTTGCATGACCTTTTGCGAATAGGTGTAAATGCCAACCGCAATAGCCAGCCCACCTATCAGAAAAAGCTGTTGGGTTCCGCTAAAGGCGATATAGGGCCCAAAGTGTATGTCTTTAAATGGTGAGGCTGGCACAAAGACCCCCATTACATTGGCAATATTGTTGGCTCCCAGGCTGTAAGCTCCAAAAGCCCCAACAATAATTAATCCAATGCGCGTTAACTGATCTAATCTCAAAAGATGAATTCCAGAATGGCGTAAAATAATCTGAAATATTTTAAAAAGTACCATGGCAAACAGACCTGCCAGAATAAAAGAGGTAAACCAGGAACTGACGATTTTGCTCAATACGTGTAAATCGGTTGGTTTGTGAGCAAAAAAGTTCCAGCCAATAATGGATCCGACAATAGCCTGAGAAGTAGAAACCGGTAACTTGAGTTTGGTCATATAGGCAACGGTTATCGCTGCGGCCAGGGCAACGGTGAATGAACCGGCAATGGCATTTACGGCACCTAATTGGCCAAGTGTGTGCGTGGCTCCGGCTCCACTGATGACAGCTCCCAGCACAACAAATACGCTGGCAATAAGAGCCGCCGTTTTAAAGCGAACCATGCGCGAACCGACCGCGGTGCCGAAAATATTGGCGGCGTCGTTGGCGCCTAAGGACCAACCCAGGAAGAGCCCACTAAGCAAAAAGAACCAGATCATGCCGTGCTTCTCACAGATACCGTTTAATAGCCGCAATCGTTAAGCGGTCGCAAACATCTTCCGCTTCGTCAGAAATATTTTCTACCTTATCCACAAAATCACGCATATGCATTTTAAGACTCAAATCCAGCGTAGAGTCAAAAATAATGCGTTTTATTTTGTAAGCAGATTTGTCCGACTCCTTTTCGAAAAACTGAACTTTGGTGATGTGGTCACGCACCATGGTAAAGTTGCGAAAATAAGCCCGGATGGCAGCTACCATCTCTTCAACAGCAGAATTTGCCTGTTCAACCAATTCTTTGAATGGCGGCTGAATTTCAGTCATCAATTGTGGTTTTTCAACGACAAACTGCATTAGTGTTTCAGACAGGGTATTCAGAACAGTGTCAGTACTTTCTAAAAGTCCAAGCACATCACCACGGGATTCTGGAATCAGAGTTTGCTCGTAAAGGATAGTCTCAATTTTACGTCGCAATTGATCGCCCTGATGTTCCTTTTTCTCTAATTCTTTAGCTCTGATCTCCAGCTCAGTCAGGTCTTCCTGCAAAAAAAAGTAAATGCCCTGTTTAAAGATCAGAGCACCTTCCACTACACAATCCAGGTACTCATCAATTTGAGCTTCCAATTCGCGCGTTTTTTTAAAAATCATAACAAAACTTCCGGATTTGATTCATATTTTCCAATCAATTCCCGCATTGTCACCGTTTTCTTCAATGCAGGCAAAGTCTGTTAACATTAATATTCTTAACTAAATACACAAAATGAGTGAAAAAATCAACAAAAAAATTTTGCATTTTAAAAATAATGTTTTAAATTACTTTAGTTTTTAAAGTACAACTAATCAACAAAGGAGTTTGTTATGTCAAGCACTAATTTTGAACAGGATATTCAGTACATCAAGGCAATGATCCGACAATCACGCGAGGTAACCGCAGGTTCGTGGATGTTTTTTCTGGTCTGGGGTGTGCTGGTTATTTTAGCTATTGTAGCTCAGTATGTACTGGTTTCATTGGCAATGTATCATTTGATCTGGCTTGATTGGGTAGCCTTTGCGGTTATCGGCCTGAGTTTTTCAATGATATATGGACGAAAATTAAAAAATGAGAAAAAAGTAAAGACATACCTGGATCAGGCGATGTCTGCAGTCATTCTGGCTTCAGCACTCGGCTTTTTACTAACCGGTTTTATTTTCCCCTATCTTAAACTTTACGGTTGGGAAGCAATCCCTGTTTTAATTTCCCTGGTAGCCGGCATGCTGACCTTTATTGTAGGCGGATTTTTTGAGTGGAAATTGTTAAAGATTTGCGGGTTTATCTGGTGGGCCGGTGCTTTAATAATGTGTTTTGTTCCTGCTGGATTGCGTTCTTTATTCTTTATTCCCCTTATTTTAATTGGTTACATCTGGCCGGCTTTAAGTTTGCGTTCGCTGTATTACAAGCAGAGGTCACAAAATGCCTGAGAATGTTTTACCTCCATTAGATCCTGTGCTTCATTCCCGCGTCAGGTTGGGAATTGTTTCGATTCTGGCTGGCGTAAAGGAGGCTACCTTTTCTTTCCTGAAAGAAAAATTGGGGACAACAGATGGTAACCTTTCGGCCAATATCAACAAATTGGAGACCGAAGGCTACATCGAAGTGATTAAAGCCTTTCAGGGTAAGAAGCCGGTCACCAGTTGTCGTCTTACCCAAAAAGGCAGAACGGCTTTTGCTCAATATGTGGAAACATTGGAACAATATTACCTGCTTAAAAAATAATTTGAACAAGCCAGTTAACGTACAGCGT
>JAGHBR010000141.1 GCA_021160885.1 Caldisericaceae bacterium | reverse complement strand
GGTTGGCGTGGTCTTTCCACGCTTTAAAGTGGAGCAATCTATTCGCTGGCTAATCAAGATTCCGGCGATGATTGGCGTGTTGGCAGTTTTGATCTACACCTTTTAATTGACTAATAAGGCAGGAAAAATGATGGAAGATAAAGAAATAAAAAACGTAATGGACGAAGGCTTTAAACCGGAAGTTTATTTTTGCGATGCGCGTCCTAAAGTGGTAACGCCGGTTGCGAACAAATTTGTGCGTAAATTTTACAACTGGGCGCAGGCCAATTCATTATGGATTCTGGCTTTTGGAACGGGTTGTGGTTCTATTGAATTGCCACCTTTGTACAAAGCCCGCTACGATGTTTCCAGATTTGGCATTTTTCCCAGACCAACGCCACGCCAGGCCGGTGTGTTCATTATCAGTGGCTATCTTTCGGTCAAAACATTGAAACGTGTCATTCGCAGTTATGAACAGATGCAAAATCCAAAATTTGTTTTAGGTCTGGGAAGTTGCACCGTAAACGGCGGCATGTATTTTGACAGTTACAATACCATCAATCGTCTGGATTATTACCTGCCGGTGGACGTTTACATTGCCGGTTGCATGCCCCGCCCGGAAGCGCTGATTGCCGGTTTCAATGAATTAAAAAAACTGATCAAAGAGGGCAGGGCCGAAGGTGCAAATAAATATGTGGAAAATTTGGACTGGTACAAAGCCAATCAAAAAAAGATAATCAAAGACTGGGATTTACCGGAATACAATTGGTAGGTGAATATGGAAGACATTCTTAATCGTTTGGATCAAAAATTTTATGTGCAGGCACGCTATGTTCAAAGGCCAAATCTGGCTTTTGTTACTCTAAAGAAAAATGTGGCTGTTCAGGCTATTACCTATCTGCGGGATGTGGAAGGCTTCCGGCATCTGGTAATGATTTCTGCGGTGGATTACATCGAGCAGAACATGTTTCAATTAACTTACATTTTACACAATTACCAGCTACACAGCGATATTGCCGTGCGTGTGGAGCTTGATCGTGAAAATCCGGTGATGGACAGCCTTCACCATTTGTGGGCCGCGGCACAGGTTTACCAACGGGAAATTAAGGAGATGTTTGGCATCGATTTTCCGGGCAGCCCACGTGTGGATGAGCCGATGATTTTAGAGGGCTGGGACAACATTCCGCCCATGCGCAAAGAATTTGACACAAAAAAATATTCAGAAGAAACCTACTTTCCGCGTGAAGGCAGAGCTTCCTGTGATCCTGTAAAAATTATGGAAAAGAAACTTTACCGTGTAGAGGCTGAGGTAAAATATGAAATCAAAAGAGTTGTCCGAGACAATCGAAATAAATCAGCAGACGCCAACTAAAACGATTTTAAACCCCTGGCAGCCGTTTTGGGCCGAACAGAAGGAATTCGATTTAAAATCTGGTAAATATTTGAAAATATGGCATGGGCCGCAGCATCCGGGCGTTACCGGCAACATGGCTTTGGAACTGACTTTGCAGGGCGATGTAGTTGTGGATTGTAAGACACATGTCGGCTATTTGCATCGCGGTTTTGAGAAGCTGATGGAACGCCGTAAATTCATTCAGTGTTTCCCTATCGTTTGCCGTATTTGTGTGCCGGAACCCGATTACAATGAGTATTTGTTTGCCGCGGCTGTTGAAGAACTGGCCGGCATTCAGGTGCCCGAGCGCGGACAATGGATCCGGACGCTTGTTCTGGAAATGATTCGCCTGGCCTCTTTAACCATGGGCCTGGGCGGGCAGGCCGGCGCGTTTGGATTAGTGCCGGTAGGCCAATGGGGCGTGGCTCATCGTGATTTTATCCTGGATTTATTCGAAGAATTGACCGGCGGCCGCATTTACCACATGTACATTATTCCGGGCGGCGTTCGTCAGGATTTTCCAGATGATGAGTTTCCGCATCGTGTTGAGCTGGTTTTGCAAAAATTAGAAAAACTGATTCTGGACATCGAAAAATTGATGTTTAATAATGCTGTGTTTAAAGCGCGCACAAAAGGATTAGGTAAAATTCCGGCTGAATGGGTTGAACTATTTGGCATTACAGGTACAAATGCCCGCGCGGCCGGCGTACCCATTGATGTACGCAAAGATAATCCCTATTTGGTTTACGAACAATTAGATTTTGAAATGATTTTAGGCAGCGCATCCGATGTTTACGAACGGTCGCTGTTACGTAAGGAAGAGATTTTGAATTCAATCAATTTAATTCGCCAGATCTTTAAAAAAATGCCCAATAAAGGTGAGGTGCGCATTAAATTGCCAAATGTGCTGCACTGGAAGGTCCCGGCTGGTGAAACCTACGTTCGGGCCGAAACCAGCCGTGGTGAAATGGGGTACTACATGGTTACCGACGGTAGCGAATATCCTCGACGGGTACATGTACGCGGCGCCAGCTACACCCATGCCATGGCTCTGCTTGAACAACTGGCCGTGGGCGTAAGCATTGCCGATGTGGCCGGACTGATGGTTTCGTTGCAAACCTGTCCGCCGGAAATTGAACGTTAAACGCAGAATGCGAAGCAAAAAAGGAAGCTGAATTATGAGTCTTAAAGATGTTCTTTCACCGTTTTCTGCCTGGAAGCGAACATTAGAGAAACCTTTTACCATAAAAAAACCGATAACCGAACGTGAAGGCGAGGATCGTTACCGTGGTTTTCATGTTAATGATATTGAAAAGTGCATTGGTTGCGGCACTTGTGAAGAAATCTGTCAAAACGAAGCCATTGACATGGTGGAATCATACCCTATTACGGCTAATAAAGGAGACAGCGGTCTGCGTCCGCAAATCGATTACGGCAGGTGCTGCTGGTGTGCGTTGTGCGTGGATGTTTGCCCGACCGGATCGCTGGGCATGTCTAATGATTACATTTGGGTCACGCCCAATCCTGATGAATGGGTGTTTAAACCGGGCATTGACGAAAAAGAATGGAAAGATGACGATAAAGGCTACCGCCGCACAGAAGAAGCCTGGTTGTTAGACCCGGAACAGGAACCCATGCCTGTTTTGGAGCCGGAAGTGCGTAAGAATACATTTAAAGAAATGGCCAAAGGCTACCAGGTAACCATGGCTTTAGAAGAAGCCAGCCGCTGCCTGGAATGCGGCATCTGCATTGAAGCTTGCCCCACACACATGGACATTCCTGAGTACATCCGGGCCATTCGGGAAAACCGCCTGGAAGACGGTTTAAAAATCTTGTACGACACCAATCCTTTTTCTGAATCCTGCGGTCGGGTTTGTACGGCGCGCTGTCAGGATGTGTGCGTCCTTGGCCACAATGGCGAGCCGATTGCCATTCGCTGGTTGAAACGTTACATTACAGATAATACCTACGAAAAACGAAATGAAATATTAGGTATTGGAAAGCCCTTACCTGAGTCAGACAAAAAAATAGTCATCATCGGTGGCGGGCCTTCAGGTTTAACTGCTGCCTTTTACCTCAGAAATTATGGTTATCAAATTACTATTTACGAGAAACATGACAAATTAGGCGGCATGCTGCGTTATGGTATTCCGGAATATCGCCTGCCCAAAGAAGTGCTGGATCGTGAAATTAAAACCATCCTAGATACCGGCGTAGAAGTCAAGTACAAAGTTGAAGTGGGTAAAGACGTCAGTTTAAAAGAACTTCAGGAAACTTACGACGCCGTGTTTATTTCAGTCGGAGCGCAAAAAGGCACCGAAATGCCCATCGAAGGTATGGACACACTTGGCGTTTTAATTGGTGTCGATTTTCTGGATCGAATTGCCGAAGGCGAACGGCCGGATCTGGGGGAAAAGGTAATTGTAGTTGGCGGAGGTAATACTGCCATGGATGTTTGCCGTTCTTCGGTTCGTTTAGGCGCCAAAGAAGTTCAGGTGCTCTACCGGAGAACAGAGCAAGAGATGCCGGCTAATGACGAAGAAATTGAGGAAGCCAAAGAGGAAGGCGTTAAATTTGAATTTTTAACGTCGCCGGTTAAAATTTCACGTAAAGGTGACAAGCTGCAGGTAGAATGCATCCGCATGAAATTAGGTGAACCAGATTCTTCCGGCCGACGCCGACCGGTAGCCATTGAAGGGTCAAACTATGTGATTGAAGCTGATACCTGCGTGATGGCTATTGGTCAAAAAGTGGACAGCGAAATGGCACAACAGGCCAACATCAAAACAACACGCTGGGGTACTTTTGATATTGATCCAACCACTTTACAGACAAATGTTAAAAATGTGTTTGCCGGTGGTGACTGTGGTTTTGGGCCTGATGATGCTATTCGTGCAATTGCAGATGGTAAAAAAGCGGCTTACTTCATCAATAAATTTCTAACCAAAAAAGGTGAGCCCTTAATCGATTAAGTCGGAACGGAGTGCACAATGGAAAAAATAAATAAAAATCTCAGTTTTGATTCTACGGATGAAATATTAGAATTCGCCATTGACAAAGAAGTTGAAGCAAAAGAATTTTACGAATTCTGGGCGCAAAAGGTTAAAAACGCTGCAATCAAAGAGGTCTTGCTCGATTTTGCTGCAGAAGAACAGAACCATAAAGAACTTTTACAAAAGGTAAAAGCCGGCGAAAATTTGCAAATGCCTAAAACAAAAATAATTGATCTGAAATTGGGCGAATATTTTGTTGAGGTTGGCGCTCGCGAAAACATGAATTATGAAGAGTCCCTGCGTGTAGCGATTCAAAGAGAAATCGGTGCAAAAGAATTGTACACCTATCTGGCAAGTATTGCTACAAATCAGCCCTCTAAGGAATTATTTGAACGT
>JAGHBR010000214.1 GCA_021160885.1 Caldisericaceae bacterium | reverse complement strand
CGCCAGCCCGTTTAATTGAAGTCAGGATTTCCAATGTTACCCGTTTCTCATCAATCCAGCCTTGTTGAGCGGCTGCTTTGACCATTGAGAACTCACCGCTTACGTTGTAGGCGGCCACCGGCAGATCGATACGGTCACGTACGCGTTGAATGATGTCCAGATAAGAAAGGGCCGGTTTAACCATAATAATATCAGCGCCTTCATTTACATCAAGATCAACTTCATAAAGCGCTTCTCGTCCATTGGCCGGATCCATCTGATAGGTACGACGATCACCAAACTGCGGCGCCGATTCGGCCGCATCACGGAAAGGCCCATAAAAAGCCGAAGCGTATTTGGCGGCATAACTCATGATGGGAATTTTTTCGAAACCGTTGTCGTCTAATGCTTCGCGAATGGCGCCAACCATGCCATCCATCATGCCCGAAGGAGCCACCATGTCGGCGCCAGCTCGGGCATGAGTAAGCACCTGGTTAGCCAGCATCTCCAGCGTGGAATCATTGTCCACATCGCCCTCTACCACTGCGCCGCAATGTCCATGGTCGGTGTATTCGCAAAAACAGACATCGGTAATGACGTACAGTTCGGGAACTGCATCTTTAATTGCTTTCACCGCTCGTTGAATAATGCCTTCGTCGTTCATGGCATCGCTGCCGACAGCATCCTTGTGTTCAGGAATGCCGAACAAAATGATGGCAGGAATGCCCAACTGGCGCACTTCTTTTACTTCTTCTACCAGTAAATCAATAGACATTTGAAAATTACCAGGCATCGAAGCAATCGGATTTTTTACATTTTTGCCTTCTGTTACAAACAGCGGAAAAATTAAATCATCCACCCGCAGGTGGGTTTCACGCACCATGCGACGAATACTTTCATTTCTTCTCAGTCTACGCGGACGATAATAAGGTGTAAACATAACCTCTCCTCATTTTTCATTTAATATTTTTTCTGAAGTTTCATTCGCGCTTAGTACACTATCTCCCACGCTAATACCGCGACGGAAATTGCCAGCAAAATACAATCCGGAATAACGCTCTTCCAGTTCGTCGTACAGGTTTTGTACTGACTTGTAGCCCAGTTGGTACTGGGGAATGGCCCTTGGCCAGCGACGAATGCGTGTCAGTACCGGTTCCTCATTTAAACCAAGTAAATCGTCTAAATCCTGCAGAACCAGAGGTTTTAATTGTTCAGCATCTTTTAAAGCGTTGTCAGGATTGCGCATGCCCCCAACAAAAGTAGTAAAGGCAACTTTGCCTTGCGGAGCGCGCCCCGGAAAGATGGTAGAACTGAATATTGAGCCTAAAATTTGTCTCTTTTCCTTGGCTGGCAGCAAAAAGCCAAAACCATCCAACGGATGATTTACAGCCGACCTGTTAAAGCCCATAAAGACCACGGCCACCGGCGGGTAAGCAACCTGTTCCAGTAGCTTTTGTTGTCCTTTTAAGAAGGCTTTTAAAATTTTGGCCTGCACGTAAGTTGGGACTGAAACGACCACTCGCTCAAAACGGTGTTCTTCTTCTTTTTCGCCCCGACCAATCATTAGCTTAAAACCTTTTTCCGCAGGTAGAACTTCCAGCACTTCGCTTTGCAGTTGGATGGCAGGTGCTAATATTTTAGCCAGCGCATCGGCAAACGTCTGCATCCCGGACAAAAACGAAAACATCTTAGCCCGATCTTTGGCCACCTCTTGGCGTTTTTGCCGTTCGCGTTTACCCTTAATGGCCCCTTTAATGAACGAACCGTATTTTTGTTCTAAATTAAACAATTTCGGAAAGCCGGCCGGAGCGCTTAAATTTTCAGGATCACCAGCATAAACCCCAGCCACAAACGGATTGATGGCGTAATCCAAAAATTCCTCTCCCAGACGGTAACGCACATAATCGGCCAGTGAAATATCCTCTGCCTCTACTTTTGGAATAAAAGGCTCCTTCAACAACTGAAGTTTGGCCTTCAAGGAAAACAATTTGGTTTTTAGAAATGCCGGAGGCGAAATGGGCAAGGCGTACAGTTGTCCGTTGCGCACAACAAACCGTTTGTTGCTTAATTCATTGGCGTAAACCTTTTGTTCGCTCAGACCAATCGCATCAATTAAATCACGCAAAACCTGCGAAGTCTCCAATGTACTATTGGGACCCAGGTCAATTAAAAAACCATCCTGTTGCTCAGTAACCATGGAGCCGCCAACACGATTTTCTTTTTCAAAAACCACTACATCGCATCCCTGCTGCTTAAGATAATAGGCGGTGGTTAAACCTGAAATGCCTGCCCCAATGATAGCAGTTCTCATTTAAGTTCTCCTTTAAAAGGGTTCTTTTGGGTTTTCTGAAATCTTCGCCATAAAATCCATTTTAAGAATTTTTTGATTTGAATATTCCAACTCTTAATTTTTAATTCATTTACTGATTGCAAGCAAAAGTTTGCGGTTACCATTTAAATCCAACATCTTCCCCCCTCTCAAGATTGTACAGGTGAAAAGAAAAAAATGCAAAACAATGTTGAGATTTTAATACCTTTTTCAACTTCATGCTCCCGGTTAAAGTCTAAAAGGTATTAAACATGGATTCTCAATTTTGCTCCAGAAGCAATACCGGAGTCAAGAAATTTGTTCTACATCGTCTTTTGCCTTTTTAAAAATATCAGTCCTTTTTGACAAATGATTATGGTTCTACATTTTCCAGCACAATCTGTTTTAAAGCTTCAATGAACATAGGGCGCACATTCAAAACCTCAATACGCCGGTAGTCTTCAATGCCTTTTTCTTGCGCCAACTTTTGGTACAACATGCCAATCTCGTAAACGGTTTCTGAATTGTCGGCCACAAATCCCAGCGGAAACACCAGCAACTGTTTAATGCCCTGCGAAGCCAGTTCTTCAATTTTATCATCCGTTGCCGGAGAGAGCCATTCAATCGGTCCCAGTTTACTTTGAAAAGACAAGTGAAATTTAACCTCTTCTTCAGGGAAGTGCGCACGCAACAAGTCCACCGCCTGTTTTACTTCTTCAAAATAAGGATCACCATTGTTGATCCGCTTTATGGGAATGCTGTGCGCGCTGAATAGCACGTGTTTCGGCTTCTGTCTGTCTTCTTGTGTTAAATTCTCCTTGAGCAGCTGGACCATGCTTTGAACGAAAAGCGGATGTGTTCCAAAACGGTCAATAAACTTCACCTTGCCTGGTGGCGTGTTGTATTTTTGAATCAGACGATTCAATTCGTTTTTAATGGAGCCGCTGGTAGTGGTGGAGTAAAAGGGATACATGCTTAACACCACAATTCTGTCGAAATCCTGCTTTTCGATTTTTTGCCAGACTTTCTCCATAAAAGGATGCCAGTAGCGCATGGCAGGAAATACTTCAAACCGGTGATTAGTGTCTGAACTAAGCGCCTGCTTTAGCGCTAAAGCCTGCTGTTCGGTAATTTCCAATAGTGGTGTTTTTCCGCCCAGCTTTTCGTAAATTCCTCGACTTTCGGGCGCCCGTTTTTTTGCCAGCCAGCGAACCAGAGGTTTACGCACAAATTCCGGCAAGGGGATATCAATAATGTCCGGATCTGAAAAGATTTGCGTCAGAAAAGGTTCAACCGCCTCCAGAGAATCCGGTCCTCCCATATTGGCCAGTAAAACGGCTATCTTCACCTACCCCCCCTACACTGTCCGTGAGAATTGTGGTTTTTGGCCCTCTTTTTTAGCCAGGTAATAATCAAACTGCATGGCAATGTTGCGAATGAGTAACCTTCCCATGGTCGTCACTTTTAAGTAATTTTCCTGCAGTTCGATCAAACCGTCTTGTTGCAAGGGTACTAGTTTCTCCAGGGCATCAGCAAAGTAGTCATCAAAAATCAAATTGTATTTCTGTTCGATTTTTTTCTTGTCCAGATAAAAATTGCACATCAGTTCTGTAATTACCTCTCGCCGCAGGATATCGTCCTCAGTCAATTCCACACCTTTAAAAACAGGCAATTGCCCTTTTTCCAACCGTTCATAATAGGGATTAAGCTTTTTAACATTCTGAACGTAAAGATCGCTTAACATGCTAATGCTTGTTATGCCAATAGCGAATAAATTCAGCCCGGCATGGGTGGAATAGCCCTGAAAGTTGCGGTACAGGGTGCCTTCATTCATAGCCAGGGTCAATTCATCATCCGGTTTAGCGAAATGATCCATGCCAATGTACACATAGCCGGACGATGTCAACTTCTCAATACTTAATTTAAGAAGCTGCAATTTTTCTTCCGGTTTGGGCAGCCACTCATCCTTAATCAGTCGCTGGTGTTTAATCATGGAAGGCAAGTGCGCATAATTAAAAACAGCCAGCCGATCCGGATCAATATCTAAAATGATGTCCAGCGTTTTTTCGAACATGTCCACCGTTTGAAAGGGCAGGCCGTACATCAGATCGATGTTTATGCTTTGAAGGCCCAATTCTCTGGCCCAGTCCACTGTTTGACGGGTAATGTCTTCCGGCTGAATGCGGTTCACCGTTTTTTGAACCTGTGGATTAAAATCCTGAACGCCCATGCTACAACGATTAAATCCCACCTCTTTAAGGGCTTCCATGTGCTCTCTGGTCAGTTCACGGGGGTCAATTTCCACGCTCACTTCGGCCTCGTCTTCAAAATCGAAAAATTCCCTTATGGCATTGCCCAGACGGCGAATTTGCTCGGGAGACAAATAGGTCGGCGTACCGCCTCCCCAGTGCAATTGCATTACTTTACGCTTCTCCCCGATCAAAGGACGCAGCAGCGCCATCTCTTTTATCAGATAGTTAATGTACTTTTCTATTTTTTGCCGGTTGTGGGTCACCATCATATTGCAACCGCAAAAGTAACACAGGGTGTCACAAAACGGCAGGTGGAAGTAGAGCGAAATGGGCTCGTCCTTCTTTAGCTGGTTGTCTTTTTCGATGTGTTTACGGTAAACCTGTTCATCAACTCCTTCATGAAAATAGGGGGCCGTGGGATAACTGGTGTAACGCGGCCCGGGTTGATCGTATTTTTTAAGTAGCTCAATGTCTACATTTATCTGATGTCTATTGGTCATTTTTAATTCCTGTTGGTTTGTCTGCCCAAATTAAAAATATTGTTTTTATTTTCTTAATTCACTACTAATGCAATGTACTTCCTGCACCAGGTGTTCCACATTTTCCAGCGGCACATCAGGAGGAATTCCATGTCCTAAATTAAAGATGTGGCCGCTCTCCTTGCCAAAAATTTTAAGCAGACGTTCCACCTCACGCGTAATTATTTCTTTACTGCCGTAAAGAACCGTCGGGTCAAGATTTCCCTGTAACGCGTATTCCGGATGCATGACAATCTTGGCCTGTTCCAGATCAGTTTGCCAGTCAACGCCCAACACCTGAGCCAGACTGCCCGCCAGATGAGACAAATGATCTGGCCCGCCCATGCTAAACAGAATGACTGGTCTGCCAAGGGATTGCAAATCGGCAGCAATCTTTTTCAGATAATTAGCCGAAAATTCATCATACAAATGCAATGGTAAAATACCGCCCCAGGTGTCAAAAAGCTGCACAGCTTGTGCGCCGGCTTCAATTTGCAGTTTAAGGTAATCGGTAATGGCGCGTGTTAATTTTTTTAACAGATTGTGCAGCAACTGCGGCTGACTGTACATCATACTTTTAATATATTTAAAATGCCGGGTAGGCTTTCCTTCAATCATGTAAGCCGCTAAAGTAAATGGCGAACCGCTAAAGCCAATCAGCGCCGTTTTTTCTGTCAGTTCATTTCGAATCAGTTTAATCGCTTCGGCCACGTATTGCAGCTTTTCTTCAATAGTATTAATCCGTAAATCATCAAGCTCTGCTTGCGAACGAATGGGCGGAGAAAGTTTCGGTCCGTGATCCGCCAAAAATTCCAAGTTCTGCCCCATTGCTTCGGGGATAACCAGAATGTCGGAAAATAAAATAGCGGCGTCAAAGCCAAAGCGCCTGATTGGTTGCAAGGTAACTTCGGCGGCCAGTTCAGGTGTTTTACAAACGGTTAAAAAATCGTGTTTTTCTCGCAAGGCCCGATATTCCGGCAGGTAACGACCGGCCTGGCGCATGATCCAGATGGGCGTTCTTTCCACCGGTTTTTTATGCACTGCTTTCAAGAATAAATTTTCAGACATGTCAATTTTCCTTTTGGTAATAGTCCACAATTGCTTTCACCAACTCCCTGGACGTGCTCACTTTAGGCATAATATGCACCTTTAAGCCCTGCTCGTGAATTGCTCTGGCGGTGGTTTTCCCAATCGCCGCCAGATGTGTTTCACTTAATTGCAGAAGATTTAATCCTTCCTCTTTTAACAGTTCAATTAAAAAATTAAAAGCCGATGGGCTGAAAAATGTAATCACATCAATGGCTTTGTTCCTTAATAAGGAACAAAAGTTTTCCTGGTTAAAATCCGGATTTGGCACGGTTTTGTAGAAAACCACTGTTTTCACATCAGCGCCATGGAATTTTAAACCGGACGCCAATTCATCACGACTAATGTTTGAAGCGGGAATCAAAAAATGTCTTCCCCTTAGTTCCATTGTAGAAAAGGCATCGATCAATCCACGGGCCGAAAAGTCATCCGGAATTAAATCTACTTTAAAACCAAGATTTTCCAACGATTCAGCCGTACGTGAGCCCACGGCAGCGATTTTAATTTCCGGAAAATCAACTCGATGGAATTTAAGTGCATCTACAAAAAAGCGCACTCCGTTTTCACTACTGAAAACCAGCCAGTCAAATTGATCAAGATTTTGCAAAATGTGTCGTTGTTCTTCTTCGTTTTCACTGGCTGCCACAGTGGCAATAGTCGGAAAAAGCAAAGGTTGTGCGCCTTCCTGTTCCAATAAACGGATTAAGTTGTCTGCCTGCTGCGGCTGACGCGTAATAACAATTTTCTTATTTTTTAATTTCATGCTCGCTTCTAAATTTTTTTAGAATTTGTTCGGCGCCCCGGTCAAGTAATTTTTTTGCCAATTCAACGCCTAATTGTTCAGCCTGTTCCGCAAGGCCGGAAACCTTATCTTTAACCAGTTGCCGCCCATCACTGCTGCCCACAAAACCAGATAAGGTTAACTGTCCATCTTCCACCTGAGCCAAACCGCCTACCGGAAACTGACAACCGGTGTCTAAAGTTCTTAGCAAACTACGCTCGGCCAACGCCGCCAGGTAAGAAGGCCGATGGTTTAATGCCTGTAATTTCTCGAACAATTCCTGATCTTCTGCGCGAATCTGAACGCCAATGGCGCCCTGGCCAATTGCCGGAATCATCTCACAAGTATCAAAAACCTGAAATTTAATGTCCGAAATTTGCAAACGGCGGATGGCAGCCAGGGCCATGATGATGCCATCTAAATTTAAGTGGTGCAATTTTTTTAAACGCGTATCAATATTGCCCCGCAGGTCTTCAATTTGTAAATCGGGCCTCATTTGCAGCAGCTGGCAACGTCGACGAATACTTCCGGTAGCTATCCTGGCGCCTGAGGGCAGTTCGTTCATTTTTTTACCTTTAGGGGTAACCAACACATCTTCAACCGGACCTCTTTTAGGAACCACTGCCAACATCAAACCTTCGGCCATGGTCGAAGGTAGATCCTTTAAACTGTGAACCGCCAGATCAATTTGGTTTTTCAGAAGCGCCTCTTCAATGGTTTTAGTGAACAGCCCCTGACCGCCAATGCGCGTCAGCGATGATTTTTGATCGCGATCGCCCTTGGTTTTGATGATGATCCGTTCAAGCTTCAAGTTTGGGTAATGTTTTTGTAGTTCGTTTTCTATTAATTGTGCCTGCCACAAGGCCAGAGCGCTGCCCCGAGTGCCAATACGAATTTTATTCATTATTCAAGATCCTTACTCGTTTTCATTAAACTCATAAAGAGATTCCAGAAATTCCAGATATTGTTCATATTTTATTGGATTTTTTAAATTGGCTTTAAGTAATTTGATATGCTGATGCAAAATTTTATTGGTGATGCTTTCCGTTAAATATTCTACATTTTCAAATCCCTGCTGGGGTAAGCGAGATTTTAATCGTTGTAATTCATTTTTACGTAAGGTTTCGAAATAGCTTCTTAAGCGATTAATGATCTGGGATGAAGCGTGTGTTGACAACCATTCGACGAATTCATGCACATAATGTAAAATGATTTTTTCCGCCTTTGGAACTTCTTTTTGACGTTTCATTAAATTGCTTTGCACCACTTCGTTTAAATCATCCAAATTGTAGAGATACACAAAATCTAGTTCATCCAACTCCGGATCAATATCTCGTGGGATTGCCAGATCGATTAAAAATAGAGGGCTATTGGAACGTTTTTTATTGTAAGGTTCAATCATTTCTCTCGTAAGCACGTAATCCGTACTGGAGGTAGCCGAAATAACAATATCTACCTGATGGATAATGTTAGGCAATTCATTTAAAGGAAATGCTTCCCCGGCAAATTTTTCAGCCAATTCCTGAGCCTTTTGGTAGGTTCGATTAGCAATCATGATTTTGCCAACTCCTTTTTCCATGAAATGCTGAGCGGCTAATTCGGCAGTTTCTCCAGCTCCAACCAACAAGGCAATTTTATCATTTAAATTAGTAAATATCTTACGCGCCAGTTCCACACCAGCGTAACTAACCGAAACAGCTCCGTCAGACAAAAATGTTTGGCTTCTTACCTTCTTCTCGGCCTGGAGACCATAATTGACCAGCTTATTTAGAAGCGCATCCGTTCCATTCAGTTCATAGGCCATTTGATAAGCATCCTTAACCTGGCCGGTGATTTGTGGCTCACCTAAAATTTGTGAATCCAGGCCTGAAATCACCTGAAAAAAATGAAAAACTGCTTCTTTGCCCTTTAAAGAATACAGAAACTGATCGTTGGTAAAATAGTCGCAATGCTTAAACTCATTCAGATATTGTCTTAATTCCTGCAAGCGGTCATCTTCCACTTCGCCGCTTAAATAGAGCTCTGTACGGTTGCAGGTAGAAAGGATAATAGTACCCCCTAGATGAAATTTGGCAGGCAACAAGTGAATCAGTGTCTGCTGTTCATCTTTGGAAAAGGCTAAAGCCTCTCGAATTTCAACTGGAGCTGTTTTGTGTGAGATGCCGATTAAACTTAAAGGTATATGTGTATTCATTCTTGCTTTCGATTTTAATAAAATTCATGAAACGACCGTCCTAATGTTAGAACAAGGGCCATGCCCACCATTAAAACAATGAATCCAGCAATAGACAAATAAGCCATAATTCGGGCAGACCAATTCCTAAATTTTGCAGCCAGATAAACAACAAAATAGGCCATCCAGATTAAATCAGTTATAATGACCTTAGGATCAGAATAGAAAAACTGTCCAAACGCTTTTTGCGTTTGAAGATGTCCCAATAAGATACCAATGCCCATTAAAACAATCCCGATCAGTACCGATCGTTTGCTCATGTTCTCCAGATAGGCGAGCGGGGGCAACTGATCAAAAATTTTGTTAAAACGTTTTTTCTTGATGTTTCGGTATTGAATCAAATAAAGCAGCGCATATATGGCACTAATGGCCAAGGCCGTATAACCAATGATGTTTAACGAAGCATGGATGGTAAAGGTCGGGTTGCTTAATAAGGGATTGTGTTCAGCTTGCCAATCATGTTGAAAAGCGGAAACCAATACAGGGAAAAAAGCAACTAACAGGATAAAAAAGCCCGAAGCACGATTTTCAAAAGTGTTTTCAATAATGTAATAGACCAGCAGAATGGAAAAGCCTAAAAATGAAAGAGCGTCAAAAGCAGAAGAAAGCGGCATGGCTTTTAAAAAAAGCTGCCTTAAGATAATTTCGATTCCGTGAACAATTAACAAAGCCAATAAGATTATTTTAGTCTTATCTTCATACTTACGTTCATTTTTAAAATAAATCCGAT